>NZ_JBVJFA010000011.1:162810-216143 GCF_055588085.1 Streptomyces sp. NPDC046303 | reverse complement strand
GGGGAGTGGAGTGTGTTTTCTTGGGGGGGGTGTTTTTTTTTTTTTTTTTTTTCCCCCCCCCCCCCCCCCCCGGGGCCGTTTCGCCGGCGCTGCGCGGTCGTGACGCCGCCCGCCGCGTCGAGGGCCCGCCTTGCTCATGCCGCCCCGGTGATGTGGCCGGCGCGGCGGCGCAGCCCCGCCGCCACCAGGAGGGCCGTTGCGAGGACGATCGCCGCGTCGATCGCGAGGACCGTGCGGACCCCGTCGAAGAGCGCGGCCTGGGTCGTCGCCAGTACGCCGAGGAGCGGGATGCCGATGGTCAGGCCGACCTGCTGGGTGGTGGTGACCAGGCCGGTCGCCAGGCCCTGTTCCCCGTCGGGCACGCCGCTCGTCACCACCAGGCCGTACGAGACGATCGCGCCGAGGTGGCACATGCTGGCCAGCGAGACGGCCACGGTCGCCGCCACGGCGCCCGAGTCCGCGCCCGCACCGAGCAGCGCGGCGGTCAGTACGCCCTGGCCGGCCAGCGAGGCGACCAGCGTGCGGCGGGCGCCGAAGCGGCCGATGACCCGCGGGGCGTACGAACCGGCCACCACGGAGGCCACGCCCTGGATGCCGAACACCAGGCCGGTGCGGAAGGACGACAGGCCGAGCGTGTCCTGGAGGTAGAGGGTGAGGACGAAGATGACCGTCGACATCATCGAGAACGTCACCAGGCCGCCCACATTGCCCCAGGCGACCGTACGCCGCCCCAGCATCGGCAAGGAGACCAGCGGGGCCGGGGACTTGGACTCCACCACCACGAACGCGGAGAGCAGGGCGAGTCCGGCGAGCAGCGTGCCCCACACGTCCGCGCCGCCGAAGCCGCGCTGGGCCGCCGTCGACAGGGCGTAGATCAGCGCGAGCAGACCGCCGGTGACGGTGACCGCGCCGGGCACGTCCAGCCGCGGCCGCTCGGGCGTACGCGACTCCGGCAGCAGCCCCGGCGCGAGGAGCAGCACGACCACCGAGGCGACCGCGAGCAGGCCCATGGTGGAGCGCCAGCCCAGGGTGTCGGTCATGACACCGCCGAGCAGCATGCCCACGGTGAAGCCGAGGGAGAGCAGGGTGCCGGAGATGCCGAGCGCCTTGTCGCGCAGCGGGCCCTCCGGGAAGGTCGTGGTCAGCAGGGACATCCCGGTCGGCACGATGACCGCCGCGCCCAGGCCCTGCAGCGCCCGCCCGGCCAGGAAGGACGCCGGGTCCCAGGCGACGGTGGCGAGCAGCGAGGCCGCGCCGAAGACCGCGAGGCCGGTCAGGAACAGCTTCTTGCGGCCGAACAGGTCCGCGATCCGGCCGAACAGGAGCAGGAAGCCGCCGGACGGCAGCGCGAACGCTGTGACCGCCCACTGGAGGCCGGACCGGCTCAGCCCCAGGTCCTCGCCGAGCGCCGGCAGTGCCACGTTGAGTACGGAGAAGTCGAGCGCCACCATGAACTGGGCGGCGCAGAGTACGAAGAGGACCAGTCGGGCCCGGCCCGACAGCTGGGTGGTGGTGGTCCCGGGATCCCCGGGAAGCTGTGTGTTGATCGCCATGGCCATCACCCTCGCGGCCCGGGAATGCCCGTGCAGAGTGGGAACTTATCCTGGTGGCAGTACTACCAGGCAGCCGACCAGGGGGATTTCGTGGCCACACCGTCCGACGAGCACCGCCGGGCCGAACTGCGCGAGTTCCTCATGAGCAGACGGGCCCGCGTCACCCCGGCCGAGGCGGGCCTGCCGGACGGCGGCGCCCGCCGCCGCACCCCCGGCCTGCGCCGGGAAGAGGTCGCGGTGCTCGCCGGAGTCGGGGCGTCCTGGTACCAGTGGCTGGAACAGGGCCGCGACATCACGGTGTCCGCGCAGGTACTGGACGCGGTGGGCCGGGTGCTGAAGCTCACCAGCGCCGAACGGCGGCACCTGTACGTACTCGCCGGGCTCAATCCGCCCGCCCTCGAAGTCGCCCCCGGCCACCGGGACATGTGTCAGGGCCTGCGCCGGCTGATCGACGCGTGGATGCCGTTCCCCGCGCACATCATGGACCGGTACTGGAACACGGTGATGTACAACGACGCGGCCGCGCTGGTCTTCGGCATGCGCCCGGAGATCGTGCAGAACTGCCTGATCGCCTTCTTCACCGACCCCATCTACCGGGCCCGCTCCCCGCAGTGGGAGCAGGTCGCCTGCCAGGTGGTGGCCCAGTTCCGGGCGGCCTGCTCGGAACACCCCCACGACGAGGGGTTCCGGGCCGTGGTCGAGGAGGCGTGCGAGCTGAGCGCGGAGTTCGCCGGCTTGTGGGAGCGGCGGGACGTCGAGCCCGGCGGGCAGCTCCAGAAGCAGGTGGAGCATCCGGTCGTCGGCAGGCTGTCCGTGGAGTCCACGCAGCTGCGCGTCCCGGCCCGCCCCGACCTGGCCATCGTGCTGCACACGCCGCTGCCGGGCACCGAGACGGCGGAGAAGCTGGAGTGGCTGACCTCGCCGGAGGGCCGGCGGGGGTCGATGTACCCCCTCGCCGGCTGACGACGACGTACGTCCGGGCCGGTCAGCGCACCGCGCGGCGCCACGTGGGCCGGCCGGGGGCCGCGGCCGCCGTGGTCGTGTGGAGCTGCGCGTCCAGGCCCACGACCGCCATCGTCGAGCCCGCCGGTTCGACCACGGCCGCCGGGGCGCCCGCGTACAGCATCCCGGACTCCGTCCAGGCGGGCGGGCCGCCCAGGCCCGTCGTGCCGATGGTGCCGCTGTCCGCGCGGCCCGAGAGGTGGCGGCCCGCGACGCCGACCGCGCCGTAACCGGCCCGGCCGCCCGCCTCGGAGACGCTGGAGACCTGGGGCTTGTCCGGGCCCGCCGTGACCAGGGCGGAGCGCACGACTCCCGAGTCCGGGCGGCGGAAGTACAGCCGGACGCCCGCGCCGTCCGGGACCGCCGACAGCGGGACCGTCGTGGCGGGCAGGCCCGTCGGCTGCGGTCCGACCAGGGGGGCGCCCGGGGCGGCCTGGGTCCAGGCCAGCACGGAGTTCGTGGTGGTCGCGTACACGTGGCGGCGCCCGGCGGAGTCGACGGCCGTGACCGGGTCGCTCTGCAGGTCCTCGCCGCCCAGCCGCCGCCAGGGGGAGAAGCCGCCGTCCGGCTGCTGGGCGGTGGCGCGCAGGGTGCGGCGGGAGTCGCGCAGGTAGACGGTGAGCCGGCCCTCCGCGTCCACGGCGGCGGCCGGTGCGCTGATCGACGAGGTGCCGTCCTCGTCGGCCCGCTCGGGGGTGCCGAGCGACTGCCAGGGCCCGAACGGCCCGTCGGGCGCGGACTGGACGGCGTACACGACCTCGCGCCGGTAGTCCTCGGGCCGTGCGCCGAACAGGGTGCGGGTGGCGAGGACCGCGATCCGCCCGTCCGGCAGGCGGGCGGTGGTCGCCCCCGGGTCGATGCCGGTGCCCGGGAGGAGGGACGGGCCCGCCCAGTCGCCGCCGGGGGTCCGCGTCCAGTACGCGGTCTGCCCGTCCAGCGTGGCGAACGCCCAGAGCCTGCCGGGCGTGCCCTCGACCAGCCAGGAGGTGTGGTCGGCGCGGGTGTAGCGCAGCGACTGGGCCCAGTTGCGGCCGGTCGGGTTGCCCGCGACCTTGCGGTCCCCGCAGCCGGAGGGGGACCCGCAGTAGTCCTTGCGGTCCTGCCAGGCGTACGTCCGCAGGAAGCCGGTCTTCGTCTCGGCGGTCTGCGGGTCCAGCGCGTGCGGGAGGGTGCTGTTGTGGTAGCCGAGGTAGCTCTGGACCGAGAACCGCGGGCGGTCCGTGTACTGCGCGGCGTAGGCGGCCGACGCGGCCTGCACGAAGCGTGCGCCGTACATGTGGTCCTGGTGGTCGGTGTACCGGCCGGTCTCCCCGTACCGGCCCGGCGTCGGGTCCTGCATGCGTATCGTCGTCGGCTTGTAGCGCGCCAGGACGCCGGCTATCGCCTGTATCAGCTGGTCCTTCGTGTACGTGAACTGCTGCTTGACCGGGGTGCCGGAGGTCAGCTGGGCGCCCAGCGCCGGTATTCGCCCGTTCCACAGGCCGCGCAGGCTGTCCGGGTTGTCGGCGGCGGTGCTGCGGGCCTCGCGCAGCTGGAACCAGACCAGGTTCACGTGCGGCTTGGCCATGAGGATGTCGAGCTCGGCCTGGCCGCCGCCCGCGGTGGGTATGACGGTGCGCTTCCACGCGCTGGTCCGGTCGCCGGTGGCCATCTGCGCGTAGGCGGAGCGGATGCCGTTCTGCCGGGCCTCCGCGTAGTGGGTGCGGTCGGCGGGCTGCTCCGGGTCCCGGACGCTCGCGCCGCGGGCCTCGTTGCGGCCGTCGGCCTCGCCGGAGGTGAGGTAGGCGGTGGTGACGGGGACCCCGGTCAGCAGCGAGCGGCTGAGGTCGGGGTTCATGAAGAACAGGTCGTCATCGGGGTGCGCGACGACCTGGACGACCGACCCGGCCGTGACGCTCGCGGGCAGGAGGGAGGCGGCGCTCTTCTCCTGGGTGGCCTCGGCCGATGTCTGCTGGCCGGAGGCGACGGCGAGCACACCGGTGGTACCGGCGGTGAGCACACCGAGCAGAGCCGCGAAGCGGCGGCGGGTCATGGGCATCGGGCACGCCTAGGGTCGATCGTCCGGGCGGGAAAACCGCTGAGCAGTCAGAGAGAGGCCATTACGGGGAACTTGGTTCACCGGTTTCGGCGATGACTCCTGCTTTCCGGAAATGACCGGACGTGATTGTGCCCTGTGGAGATTTTGATCCGGATATGTGACCGAGATGTGGACGCTGTTCGTCCGCGCCTTGGATCAACCGGCGCACCCATGTGGGGTGTTAGTCGCCGATTGCTGCGTTTTACGAGACTTGCCGCTTATGTCCGGATGGTCGGTGGGGTGCGGGGCGCGCTAGGGGCCCGTGTTGCGCGGGCCCACCGGCTGCCACGGCGCCAGGTGAGCGTCCGGCGCGTCTGCCGACGAGGTCACGTACAGCCGTGCGTCGAGCCCCACCACGGCCAGGCTGACCAGGTTCTTTCCCGTCATCGTCGAGGACGGGGCGCCGACGAACATCAGCGGCGACCGCTCCCACGGCCGGCCCCATCCGACGTCCGAACCCAGCTGTCCGCCCGCCGCCCGGCCCGCCAGGACGTGCCCGCTCGCCGTCACCGAGCCGAAGCCCTTGAGGCCGCCGAGGTCGGTGAGATTGTTCACTTTCAACTCGCCGTCACCCGTCATGAGGGCGGTACGGACGTTGCCGGAGCCGGGCTTGCGGAACCACAGCCGCACCCCGCCCTCGCGGCCCGCCGCGGTCACCGGGAGCGTGGTCTCCGGCAGCCCGGTGGCGGTGACCGGGCCCAGGGGCGCGCCCGGCTTCGGCTGCACCCAGCCCACCACCGTCTTGGAGGTCGCCGAGAACACCATGCGCCGCCCGGCGCCGTCGGTCGCGGTGGCCGGGGTGCCGTGCAGGTCGGAGCCGCCGTACTTCTCCCACGGGCCCCAGCTGCCGTCCGCCTGCTGCACCCTGCCGCGCAGGGTGTACGCGCCGTCGCGCACGTACGCGGCCAGCTGCCCGGTGCCGTCGACCGAGACGGCCGGGGCGCTGATGTCGGAGGTCCAGTTCTCGTCGGCGGCCTCCGGAGTGCCGAGCGACTGCCACGCGCCGAACTCCTCGGAGCCGGGGGTCTTCTGGACCGCGTACACGACCTCGCGCCGGTAGTCCGCGGGCTTCGCGCCGAAGGAGGTGCGGGTGCCGAAGGCGGCGATCCGGCCGTCCCGCAGGGTAACGGTGGACACACCCGGGTCCATGCCGGTGCCGGGCAGCAGGTTCGGGCCGCTCCAGCGGCCGATCGGGCCCGGCCGGTGCCAGACGGCGACCTGGCCGTCGAGCACCTTGAAGGCCCACAGCCCGTGCTCCGCGTCGGAGGCCAGCCAGGAGGTGCTGGTGCCGCGGGCGTAGTTGATGGAGTCCGACCAGCGGTTGCCCGCCGGGTGGTCGGCGACCTTGAGGTCGCCGCAGCCGGCGTCGCTGCCGCAGTGGTTCTGCTGGTCGAGCCAGGCATAGGTGTCCAGGATGTCCAGCTTCTCCTTGGCCTCGTCCGGGTCCAGGGCGCTGGGCAGGGAGCCGTTGAAGTAGCCGAGGTAGTTCTGCAGCACGAAGTGCGGGCGGTCCTTGACGTCCTTCGCGTACGCGGCGGTGGCCAGTTGCACGAAGCGGGCGCCGTAGAAGTGGTCCTGGTGGTCGGTGTAGCGCTTGGTGTCGGGGTGCCGGCCGGGGGTGGGGTCCTGGGAGCGGACGGTGGTCGGCTTGTACTGCTCCAGGATGCCGACCAGGGTCTGGACGACCTGCTCCTTCGTGTACGTGAACCCCTGCTTGACGGGGGTTCCGGAGGCGAGCATCGACCCCAGGCGGGGGACCTTGCCGTCCCACAGGCCGTGCAGGCTGTCGGGGACGTCGGCGTAGACGTTGCCGGCCTCGCGCAGCTGCAGCCAGACCAGGTGGACCTGGGGCTTGGCGACGAGGACGTCGACCTCGGCGTGGCCGCCGCCCTTGGTCGGGACGACGGTGCGCTTCCAGGCGCTGCCGCGGTCGCCGGTGGCCATCTTGGCGTAGGCGGCGCGGATGCCGTTCTGGCGGGCCTCGGCGTAGGCGGGCTTGTTGGGCGCGGTGCCGGCCTGCTTGGCGGAGCGGGCGTTGATGCCGTCGGCTTCACCGGAGGTCAGGTAGACGGAGGTGACGGGCAGTCCGGCGGATATGGAATAGCGCAGGTCCGGATTCATGAAGTAAAGATCGTCATCGGGATGCGCGATGATCTGGAGCACCCGGCCCGGGTCCGGCGCGTCGGCGGGGGCCGCGGGGGCGGTGGCCCTGCTGTCGGGGACCACGGGGGTGGCCAGTCGCTCGAGGGCCTCGCTGCCGCGGAACATGAGCATGCTGCCGGCGGCGGCGGCCGCGCAGACGGCGACGACCTTGACGAGGGCCTCCGGCCGGGTGGGGGAGGAGGGCTTGGCGGGGGCCGTTGCCGTGCCGCGGGCCGAGCCGGGGGCGCGGGTCCTCGCCTGGCGGCGGCCGCGTCTGCCTTCCGGCGCGGCGGGGGCGGTGGCGGGCGAGCCCGCGCCGGGCGAACCAGTGGGGGCGGGAGCTCCGGCCGGGTTGGGGGACCCGGTGCGGCGGCGGCCGTGCGTTTCCGATGAGGTGGGCGAGCCAGCGGGGGCGGGGGCTCCGGCCGGGTTGGGGGACCCGCTGCGGCGGCGGCCGTGCGTTTCCGATGAGGCGGGCGAGCCAGCTGGGGCGGGGGCTCCGGCCGGGTTGGGGGACCCGGTGCGGCGGCGGCCGTGCTTGGTCTCCGGTGCGGCGGGGGCCTTCGTGTGCGTGGCCCGGCCGCCGGTACGTTCGGCTTCGCGAGCCATCCGCGCGGACTTGCGGCCACCGCGCCGGACATCCGGCTGCGGGGCCTCGGCCGTGGGGGCGGGGTGAGCAGTGGCCGCGGGCGAAGTCGGCGGAGCCTCGGTCGGGCTGGCCGGGTGCCATGCGGTCGCGGGCGCAGCCTCGGGCGCGTGGGCCGGTTGTTGTGCGGCTGCGGGCGGAGTCGGCACGGCCTCGGTCGGGTGGGACGGGTGCCATGCGGTCGCGGGCGCAGCCTCGGTGGGGTGGGCCGGGTGCCATGAGGCCGCGGGCGGGGCCTCGGGCGCGTGGGCCGGGTGCCATGCGGCTGCGGGCGGAGCCGGCACGGCCTCGGTCGGGTGGGACGGGTGCCATGCGGTCGCGGGCGCAGCCTCGGTGGGGTGGGCCGGGTGCCACGCGGCTGCGGGCCGGGCCTCGGTGGCGTGGGCGGAGTGCCGTGCGGCTGCGGGCGAAGTCGGCGCAGGCCCGGCCGGGTGGGCCGGACGCCACGCGGCTGCGGGCGGAGTCGGCGAAGCCTCGGTCGTGTGGGGCGGGTGCCACGCGGCTGCGGGCGGAGCCTCGGGCGCGTGAGCGGAGTGCCACGCGGCTGCGGGCGGAGCCTCGGGTGCGTGGGCGGAGTGCCATGCGGCTGGGGGCGGAGTCGGCGCAGCCTTGGTCGGGTGGGTTGGGTGCCATGGCGCCGGAGGCGGGGTGGGCGGGGCCTCCGCCCCCGGTATGGGTTCCGGGCCGGGCCAGGCGGAGCCGGGGTAGGGGCGTCCGTCGGACATGAGGCTCCTCGCGGCCGGTCGGCGGGGAGTGAGCCCCATCACGTCATAAGTCTTCGGATAATCCGATAATCGCCCTCATGGTACGTGCCGGTGGGGCGAGCACCTGCTCCGGTGGGCGGGCAACGCAAGGGACGTACCGCGTGGTCCGGCCGCGCCGGGCAGCGCCGTGACCCGGTGAACCTCGCCGGTCACCGCGCTAGGCTCAGCCACAGGTACGCCAGCGCAGCGGCGGCGGCGGCAGTGGCAGCGACGACCGCGGGAGGCGGCGGGATGACAGTCCCGGGACGCAGGAGCAGCACCTTCATCCGGCTGCTCCGCAGCGGGTTCACCGACCCCTCGGCCGCCGCCCGGCTGCTGGACGCCGACGCGCTGGCTTCCGTACGCGCCGATCCCGTGCTCCTCGACGCCCTCGGCGCCACCGCCGACCCCGACCTCGCCCTGCTCGGGCTCGTCCGGCTCGCCGAGGCGCAGCCGCCCGAGGAACTGTCCCTGCTCCTCGACACCCTGGTCAGCGCCAAGCCGCTGCGCGACCGCCTGCTCGGTGTGCTCGGCGCCTCCGAGGCGCTCGGCGACCACCTCGCCCGCCACCCCCGCGACTGGCACGCCCTCGTCACCTACGAGGCCGCCGACCTGCACCCCGGGCTCCCCGAGTTCGAACGCGGCCTCGCCGACGCCCACGACCCCGTCGGCCTGCGCGTCGCCTACCGCCGCTGCCTGCTCTCCATCGCCGCCCGCGACGTCTGCGGCACCATAGACATCGCCCAGACCGCCGCCGAGCTCGCCGACCTCGCCACCGCCACCCTCCGCGCGGCCCTGCGCATCGCGAGCGCCGCCGCCCCCCAGGACGCCGCCCAGTGCCGCCTCGCCGTCATCGCGATGGGCAAGTGCGGCGGCAACGAGCTGAACTACGTGTCCGACGTCGACGTCATCTTCGTCGGCGAGGCCGCCGCCGGAACCGACGAGGGCAAGGGCGTCCAGGCCGCCACCCGCCTGGCCTCCCACCTCATGCGGATCTGCTCGGAGACCACCGTCGAAGGCACCATCTGGCCCGTCGACGCCAACCTCCGCCCCGAGGGCAGGAACGGTCCGCTCGTCCGGACCCTCTCCTCCCACCTGGCCTACTACCAGCGCTGGGCCAAGACCTGGGAGTTCCAGGCCCTTCTCAAGGCCCGCGCCGTCGCCGGGGATCCCGACCTCGGCGCGCAGTACATCCAGGCCATAAGCCCCCTGGTCTGGCAGGCCGCCGAGCGCGAGAACTTCGTCGCCGACGTCCAGAAGATGCGCCGCCGCGTCGTCGACAACATCCCCGTCGCCCACGTCGACCGCGAGCTGAAGCTCGGTCCCGGCGGCCTGCGCGACGTCGAGTTCGCCGTCCAGCTGCTCCAGCTCGTCCACGGCCGCAGCGACCACACCCTGCACTCCGGCACCACCCTCGACGCCCTGCACGCCCTCGCCTCCGGCGGCTACGTCGGCCGCGCCGACGCCGCCCAGCTGCACGACGCGTACCGCTTCCTGCGCACCATGGAGCACCGCATCCAGCTGTACCGGCTGCGCCGCACCCACCTCGTCCCCGAGGACGAGCAGGACCTGCGGCGCCTGGGCCGCTCCATGGGCCTGCGCACCGAACCCGTCGCCGAACTCACCAAGGCCTGGCGCCGTCACGCCTCCGTCGTGCGCCGCCTGCACGAGAAGCTCTTCTACCGGCCGCTCCTCGACGCCGTCGCCCAGCTCGCCCCGGGCGAGACCCGGCTCTCCCCGCGCGCCGCCGGACAGCGCCTCGAAGCCCTCGGGTACCACGACCCGGCCGCGGCCCTG
Source organism: Streptomyces sp. NPDC046303 (assembly GCF_055588085.1). NCBI lineage: Bacteria > Bacillati > Actinomycetota > Actinomycetes > Kitasatosporales > Streptomycetaceae > Streptomyces > Streptomyces sp. NPDC046303. Next base: position 206,183 of record NZ_JBVJFA010000011.1, on the reverse strand, counting down.
CGTCACCTCGAAGCCCTCGCCTCCGGCGTCACCCGCAAGGCCGCCATCCAGCGCACCCTGCTGCCGGTCATGCTCGGCTGGTTCGCCGACTCCGCCGACCCCGACGCCGGCCTGCTGAACTTCCGCAAGGTGTCCGACGCCCTCGGCAAGACCCCTTGGTACCTGCGGCTGCTGCGCGACGAGGGGGCCGCCGCCGAAAACCTCGCCCGCGTGCTGTCCGCCGGCCGCCTCGCCCCCGACCTGCTGATGCGCGCCCCCGAGGCCGTCGCCCTGCTCGGCGACCCCGAAGGGCTCCAGCCCCGCACCCACGAGGCCTTGGAGCAGGAGGTCCTCGCCGCCGTCGGCCGCGCCGATACCCCCGAGGCCGCCGTCGCCGCCGCCCGCGGGGTCCGCCGCCGCGAGCTCTTCCGTACCGCCGCCGCCGACATCATCCGCTCGTACGGTACGGAGGACAGCCCGGCCGAGGAGGACCACGGGGCCCTCGTCGACCTGGTCGGCGGGGCCGTCTCCGACCTCACCGCGGCCACCGTCGCGGGCGCCCTGCGCGCCGCCGTCGGGTCCCAATGGGGCGACACCCTGCCCACCCGTTTCGCGGTCATCGGCGTCGGCCGTTTCGGCGGCCACGAACTGGGCTACGGCTCCGACGCCGACGTCCTGTTCGTCCACGAACCCCGCGAGGGCGTCGACGAGCAGGAAGCCGCCAAGGCCGCCCAGACCGTCATCGCCGAGATGCGCCGCCTGCTCCAACTGCCCACCGCCGACCCGCCGCTGCTCATCGACGCCGACCTGCGCCCCGAGGGCCGCTCCGGCCCGCTCGTGCGCACCCTGGCCTCGTACGCCGCGTACTACCGGCGCTGGGCGCTGACCTGGGAGAGCCAGGCCCTGCTGCGTGCGGAACCGGTCGCGGGCGACGCCGACCTGGGCCGGCGCTTCATCGACCTGATCGACCCGCTGCGCTACCCGGTGGAGGGCCTCGGCGAGGACGCCGTACGGGAGATCCGCCGGCTCAAGGCCCGGATGGAATCGGAGCGGCTGCCGCGCGGCGCCGACCCGACCCTGCACACCAAACTCGGCCGCGGCGGCCTCAGCGACGTCGAGTGGACCGTCCAGCTGATCCAGATGCAGCACGCCTGGGCCGAGCCGGGCCTGCGTACGACCCGCACCCGCCGGGCCCTGGCCGCCGCGCAGGCGGCCGGGCTGATCCCGACCGAGGAGGCGCAGATCCTGGACGAGGCCTGGGTGCTGGCCACCCGCGTGCGCAACGCGGTGATGCTGGTCCGCGGCCGCGCCGGGGACACCTTCCCCTCCGAAGCCCGGGAACTGGCGGCGGTGGGCCGCTACCTCGGCTACGCGGAGGGGACGGTCGGCGAGATGCTGGACGACTACCGGCGCATCACGCGCCGGGCCCGCGCGGTCGTGGACGAGCTGTTCTACGGGGCGTAGCCACGCAGGGCAGGACCTCGCCGCCGACCCCTGTGCGGCGGCGAGGTCCTTGTACGCGGGGCCGCGGGGCCGCGGGGCCGCGGGTCCCAGGGCCTACGGGATGGGCTTGTCGTAGTACTTGTCCTGGTCGGAGTCGTAGACCTGGGTGCCCTGGGCGTCGTAGCCCTTGATCCGCGGCGCCTTGGTGACGGCCCGCTCCAGCATGCCGGTGGCGGCGAACCAGCCGCGGTCGACGGCGGCTTCGACCGTGGCGCCCCCGTAGCTGACGGTGACCTTGGCGATGCGGGCGTCGACGGTGCCGATGCTGCCCCAGCGGTAGGGCAGCTTCCAGGGGCCCTCGGTGCTCAGGCGCTGGAGGTAGAGCTTGCCCGCGTTCATGTCGGGGAAGACGGGCCCGGCCCCGGGCTCCGACGCCGTGCCGCCCATCGAGATGTTCACGCCGTTCGCCTGCCCGTCCTTGATGCTGCAGATGATCCGGGTGAGCACCGGAGCGTCCCTGACGGCGACGATGTACCGGCCGTCGCCCGGGGAGTTGTCGTTGCCGGTGCTGCGGTGCGCGAGCAGGATCCGGTAGTCGGCGGCCTTGCCCAGGTCGTTCCGCGGGGAACCCGGCCCGTTGGTGCGGGCGAAGTCGGAGGCCAGGCACTGCTCCAGCCCCGTGGCCGCGTCCTTCATGGTGATGCCGTCGGCGAGCTGCCCGGGGGTCGCCGGAGCGGCCGGCCCGGCGGGCGGCGCGGGCGACTGCGGCCGCGCGCTCGATGTCGGGCCGCCACCCGCGACGGACACGTGGGCCGAGGGCCCGCCGCCGTCGGTCCGCGTGAGGGCCATGGCCGTGACCGGTACGACGGCCAGCGCGACCAGGGCCGCACCCGCCACGGCCAGCCTGCGCCGCCGCTGCTCCAGGCGGCCCTGGCGGACGATCGCCTGGTAGGGGGCGGGAGCGGGCCGCACGCCCGTCGCGCCCTGAGCGATCCGCACCCGCAGGTCGGACTCGAAACCACCCTGCCCGTCCTGCCTGACCCGCCCGTCCTGCCCGTCCTGCCCGTCCCGACCCTGCCCGTCGCGTCCCGTCCGCTCGTCGTCTCGCCCGTTCACCGGAGCGCCCCCGCATTCGTCTCGTTCGTGGTGGTGACCTGTCCCAGCCCGGGCCAGGCGCGCAGTTTCGCCAGGGCCTTGGACGCCTGGCTCTTGACGGTGCCGGGCGAGCAGCCCAGGACGTCGGCGGTCTCCGCTTCGGAGAGGTCCTCCCAATACCGCATGACCACGACCGCCCGCTGCCGGGCGGGCAGTTGGGCCAGCGCCTCCATCAGCACGCTGCGCTCGTCGGCCCACGCCACGGCGTTGTCGCGCACCGAGGTGTCCGGCACGGCGTCGGTCAGCCGCTCGGCGACCCGGCGCTTGCGGAACCGGTCGCTGTTGCACGTGACCAGCATCCGGCGCACGTACGCCTCGGGACTGTCCATGCGCGACACGCGCCGCCACGACCGGTACGCCTTCGCGAGCGCGCTCTGGGTCACGTCCTCCGCATCGTGCGGATCGCCGGTCAGCAGGTACGCGGTCCGCACCAGATGACTCCAGCGCGCGGCCACGAACGACTGGAAATGAGCTTCTTGCTCGGCCTGCATCGGCACCCCCTTCGCCCCCTTGACCACCATCCGCTCGGATTCGGTTGCCCGGCGCCGGAAATGGCAGTGATACGGCTACTCGATGACCGCGGTGGCTTCGACCTCGACCAGGAGGTCGGGTTCCCCCAGTGCCGCCACGCCCAGGAGCGTGATCGGCTTGACCGGATCGATGCCGAGCTTCGCCGCCGCCCGGCCCACGCCCTCACCCAGCAGCGGCATCTTCTCGGGGCTCCAGTCGACGACGTAGATGGTCAGCTTCGCCACGTCGTCGAAGGAGCCGCCGACCCCGGCCAGAGCGGTGGCCACGTTGAGATAGCACTGCTCGACCTGGGCGGCGAAGTCTCCGTCGCCCACGGGCCGGCCGTCGGCGTCGCGGGCGACCTGCCCCGCCAGGAACACCAGCTTCGATCCGGTGGCGACCGACAGCTGCCGGTAGACCTCGGGCTTCGGCAACCCCTCGGGATTGACCAGCGTGACGGACATGAACGGCCTCTTCCTCTTGGCGTGGGAGCAGCAGGATCAGCGCCCATGAAAGCATAGCGATGCTATGTATTGTGGAGCCATGGCGAGGACGAAAGATCCAGCGGTCCGCTCCCTGCTGCTCGGCCGGGCCGCACACATGCTGCGGACGAGGCAGCCGGTCACCCTCCGCACCCTGGTCGCCGGAACCGGGGTGTCGACGATGGCCGTCTACACCTACTTCGGCGGTATGGACGGCCTGTGGAAGGCGTTGCGGCAAGAAGGCTTCACGCGCCTGGCCGCCCGACTGGCAGGCGTCAAAACGTCTGCGGACCCGGTACGAGACCTCGCCGCCCTGGGCGCCGCCTACCTGGCCAACGCCTTGGAGAATCCCGATCTCTACCGCGTCATGTTCGACGCGGGCTTCGACCTCGAAGACACCGGCGCCGCGGACGAAACCCTGGACCGCCTCGTCCGTGCCATCGAACGGGCCAAGGCGAACGGCCGCTTCCGTGACGAGGTCGATCCGCTGGAACTGGCCACCCAAAGCTGGACCATCGGCCACGGACTCGCCTCACTCGTGGCCACGGGCCCCCTGTCGCAGCAGGCACTCACGTACGGCGTGCCCATGCTGGCCGCACTGTTCACCAGCGCAGGAGACGAACCCGGCCGATGTCGCCAGTCGGTCGAGCGCGGCTGGGGTCTCTAAGCGGCTTCGGGTCGGGCCGCTGTGGCTGTGGCTGTGGCGCAGGCGGCGCAGTGGCCCGGGGAGGAGGCGCGGAAGGCGCGTTCGCAGCCGTCGCAGGTCTGGAACGGGTGAACCTGCCGGTCTGGGGGACGTGGGCCCGACGGACGCTCCGCGAGAAGGGGCGGCCGGAGCGCCGTGAGCCGGTGGGCCAGGAACGCGGCGGGCGAGCGGATCGGCTCCGCCGGGAGGCAGCCCGCCAGGGTGCCGCTGACGGCGGCGGGGCTCAGGCCGCACTCCAGCCAGCCGGCGACGCTGGGCGCGAGCCGCGCCACGTCACGTTCCGAGAGCAGCAGCCGGGGGTCGCGCAGGCGGAGGCGGGCGAGCAGGTCGGCAGCCTCCTCGTGGTCCCCAGGGGCGGCCCGAGGGGTGGGCGGCGGCGCCGGTTCGGGGTCGGGGTCCGGTTCGGGAACCGCCGGTTCAGGGGCCTGTTCGAGGTGCTCCGGCGCGTGTCCGTCCAGCCGCCGCATGGCGGGCGGGTTGTTGTACGACACCGTCCGGGTGACCACCCGCCCGGACGGAAGCCGCTCCCGGGTGCGTGACAGGTAGCCGTGCGCTTCCAGTTCGCGCAGGGCCGAGGCGATGCGCGTCTCCCCCTCGGCGAACCGCTCCGACAAGGCCTTGATGGACACCTTGGCGCCGGTGGGCAGGGACTGGATGTGCGTGGACAGACCGATCGCGGTCAAGCTCAGCTCTCGGTGCTGGGCGAGGTGGTTGCCGATGACGACGAAGCGCTCGCGGTGGCGGCGGTTGTCGTGCCCGACACCCATCGTGGGAAGGTCATGCGGAGCGCGCAAGGGCGCGCTAAGGTGCTGCTCAGCCACGGGAAGCTCCTAACTTCCTCAGCGGTGAGGCCCTCGGCCGGGATTGCCGTCCCGTCGGGGGCCGTTCGCGTTTATAGGGTTGTCGAGGCTGAGCCTGCATCCTCAACCGGCATATGCGCCAGCCAGGTTGGCCGCATTCACCCGACCGGGTGAGCGGGCCGGGTTTGGTTGGGAAGGGTCATTTCCCTAGGTCTTCACAGCGGTTTACGTCGTGCCGAACCGCCCCACGGCCCACCGGAACGCGGAAACCCAGACCCGGTGATCCGGGTGCCGGCAGCGCGATTTCCGCCCAGACCGTTTTCAGCGGTACGGGGCCGAGGGTGATCCCCCACTTGTCGGCGAGTGCCCCGACGAGGATCAAGCCCCGGCCGGATTCCGCCGCGAGGGCGGGGATTTCCGCGCTGGACGGGGGCGCGCACTCGCTGCGGGTGTCGCTCACCTCGATACGGAGCGTGGTGCCGGTGACGGCGATCTGCAGCCGGAACCCCCGCCCGGGGACGCGTCCGTGCGTGACGGCGTTGTTCGCGAGCTCGGCGACCACAAGGGCGGCATCAGCGAACGGAAGCCCCCAGTCCGCCAGTTGGGCGGCAGCGAGCTGCCGTGCGGAGCGGGCGCCGTGCGGGGTGGCGGGGAGGGTGGCGACGAAGGCGATTTCCTGATTCACGTGACTCAGCGTGGCGAGCCGTGCGTAACCTGAACAGGGCTGAGGCCGCCGTGTACGGCGGCTGTCCCAGGGTGTCCAGCCCTGTCCCGCCTGTCCCTCGGAGGTGGAAATGAACGCAGACGGCGCCGAAGAGTCGAGCGAATCGAGTGAGTCGAGTTGGGAACTGGATCCGGAGGATGAATCAGGGGCGGTTATCGCCACCGTCGGCCGCCAGTTGAAAATGTGGCGGGAGGCCGCCGGGCTTGATCGCGTGAAGTTCGGTGCGCGCATGGGTTACGGCCAGAACCTGATCTACAAGATCGAGCGCGGCACCCGAATCCCGCGCCCGGAGTTCTTGGACAAGGCGGACGAGATCCTCGCGGCGGGCGGCAAAATCGCCGCGATGAAGGACGACGTGGAGAAGGCCCGTCATCCCAAGAAGGTGCGCGCTCTGGCCAAGTTGGAGTCCGAGACGGTTGAGCTGGGCGCGTACGGGAACCACAGCCTGCACGGTCTGCTCCAGACCGAGGAGTACGCGCGTGCGCTGTACGAGATGCGGCGGCCGGCCTTCTCACCGGACGAGGTGGACCGGTACGTCGCCGCCCGCGTGGCGCGGCAGAAGATGTTCCACCGGCAGCCGTCACCGGCGCTGACCTTCGTGCTGGAGCAGGTCACGTTGGAGCGAACGATCGGGGGACGGGACGTACTCCGCAGGCAGTTGGAGCACCTGCTCGACATCGGACGACTGCGCAACGTCGAGATCCAGGTGATGCCGACGGACTGCGAGGATCACGCCGGGATGGCGGGCGACATCCAGGTGCTGAAATTGAAGGACGGCTCGACGGTCGGATACGTCGAGGCGCAGCTGATGAGCCGCCAGATCACCGACGCCAAGGACATCCAGATCCTCGAACTGCGGTATGGGATCATCCGTTCACAGGCCCTCAGCCCACGGCAGTCGAGAGCCTTCATCGAGAAAGTGCTGGGAGAGACATGAGCATCAAGCCCTCGGTCGGCGACCTTTCCGCACTGGAGTGGGTCAAGAGCAGCTACAGCGCCAGCAACAGCAACGACTGCGTCGAAGTCGCCTGGACGAAGAGCAGCTACAGCGCCAGCGACAGCAACGAGTGCGTCGAGGTCGCGGTGGTGCCCGAGGCGGTCCTGGTGCGGGACTCCAAGGACGTGGACGGCGGCCGGCTGGCCGTGGGCCCCGACGCCTGGACCGGCTTCGTGCGGTACGCCGCAGGCTGACGCCCGCCCGTCCCGAAGGAGCAGAGCCGTGCCCGCTGCCGACACCGTCCTCGCCGGAGCCCGCGTCCGGACCCTCGACCCCGGCCGGCCCGAGGCTCGGGCGGTCGCGGTGCGCGGCGGGCTGGTCGTCGCCGTGGGGGACGAGGCCGACGTACGGGACTGGCGCGGCCCCGGCACCGAGGTGGTCGACCTCGGGGGCGCCACCCTCACCCCCGGCCTCACCGACGCGCACAGCCATCCCGTCTGGGGCATCGAGATGGCCACCGGCACCGACCTCTCCGGCGTACGGGACCCCGAGCAGCTGCGGGCCGCCCTGCGCGGCGCCGAGCGCACCGGCGGCTGGGTCGTCGGCCACGGCCTCGACCACAACGCCTTCGGTGGACAGCCCGTCGACCGCGCCCTGATCGAGGACGTCCTCGACGGCGCCCCGGCCTTCCTGCGCCTGTACGACGGCCACTCCGCCCTCGCCAGCGGTGCGGCCCTGGCCGCCGCCGGGATCACCGGCCCCCGCACCTTCGCCCAGCGCTCCGCCGTCGTCTGCGACGCGGCCGGCCGTCCCACCGGGCACCTCGTCGAGCACGCCGCGATGGCGCTGGTCGGAGCCCTGCTCCCCCAGCCCACCCCCGCCGAACGCCGCACGCGGCTCGTCGCCCTCCTCGACGCCATGGCGGCCACCGGCCTGACCGGCGCCCACGTCATGGACCTCGGCGACGGAGACGTACCGGCGCTCCTCGCAACCGTCGAGTACGAGGGCCACCTGCCCCTGCGGCTGCGCCTGGCCCCCTGGTGCATGCCGGGGGCCGACGACGAGGAACTCGCCGGGCTGATCGAGCTCCAGGGCCTCGCCGGCCGCCACTGGCAGGTCGGCGGCGTCAAGTTCTTCATGGACGGCACCGTCGAGGGCGGCACCGCCTGGCTGGAGCACGCCGACTGCCACGGCCAGGGCACCGACGCCTTCTGGCCCGACCCGCGGGCCTACGCCCGCGCCGTACGGATCCTGGACGCGGCCGGGGTGCGCACCGCCACCCACGCCATCGGCGACGCGGCGGTCCGCCACGTCCTCGACACCGTCGCCGCGCTCGGCGGGCAGGCCCGGATGCGGCACCGGATCGAACACATCGAGACCGTGCCCGACGACCAGCTCAAGCGGTTCGCGGAACTCGGCGTCATCGCCTCGATGCAGCCCCCGCACACCGCGTACACCCGCGCCGACCACACCGACGAGTGGTCCAGGCGGCTGGGGGAGGACCGGGCCGGGCGCGCCTGGCGCTGCCGGGACCTGCGGGACGCGGGAGCCGTCCTCGCGCTCGGCTCCGACTGGCCGGTCGCCCCGTACGACGCCCGCCGGGTCCTCGTCACCGCCCGCAGCCCTCTCGGCGCGGCAGCGGCCGGACCCGCCCTGACGGGGCTGATGGCACTGGAGGGCATGACCTCGCACGCGGCGCTCGCGGCGGGGGAGCAGGAGGTGGCGGGCCGGATCGCGGTCGGGGCGCGGGCGGATCTGACGGCCTTCGCCCTCGACCCGGTCACGGCCGGGGTGGACGAGCTGGCCGAGGCCCCGGTCCGCCTCACGATGTCCGGCGGGCGGATCACCCACCGGGGGAGCGGGAGCTAGGCCCGCCGGAAACGGTTCAACAGCTCCGCGGCCGGGTGCGGACCCGTGTGCAGGGGGTGGCGCGGCAGCCGGTGCGGGAGCGAGCCGAACCAGGCCCGCGAGGCGGTGTAGCCGAAGGCCAGGCAGAGCAGGCCGCCCACGGCGTCGAGCCAGAAGTGGTTGGCGGTGGCCACGATCACGACGAGGGTCGCCGCCGGGTAGAGCAGGCCCAGGATCCGGGCCCAGGGGGCCGTGGCGACCGCGAAGATCGTCAGCCCGCACCAGAGCGACCACCCTATGTGCATGGACGGCATCGCAGCGTACTGGTTCGACATGTTCTTGAGGTTCCCGGAGGCCATGGAGCCCCAGGTGTGGTGGACCAGCACGGTGTCGACGAAGTTCTGCCCGTTCATCAGCCGGGGCGGCGCCAGCGGGTAGAGGTAGTAGCCGACCAGGGCGACGCCCGTGGTGGCGAAGAGCACCAGGCGGGTGGCCGCGTAACGGCCGGGATGGAAACGGTAGATCCACACGAGCACGCCGATGGTCACGATGAAGTGCAGCGTGGCGTAGTAGTAGTTCATGCCCACGATCAGCCACGTCACGGAGTTCACCGCGTGGTTGACCGTCTGCTCCACGGCGATGCCCAGGGCCCGCTCGGCGTTCCAGATCCAGTCGGCGTTCGCGAGGGCGGCCGCCTTCTGCTCGGGCACGGCGTTGCGGATCAGCGAGTACGTCCAGTAGCTGACCGCGATGAGCAGGATCTCGAACCAGATCCGCGGCCGGCGCGGACTGCGCAACCGGGTCAGCAGGGAGCGCTCGGACCCCGCCCGGACCCCGCTCTCGGTCACGACGGGTGACAAGACGTCCGTGCTGGCGGTGCCCCCGGCAGTGGCTGGGGGAGTTTCCAGTGTCTTCACGCTCGCTTCACCCATGGGGAGAGAGTCTGCCAGATACGATCTCGCCTCCGATCATCCCTCGGGACGGTCTTCGGCGCCTGCGCTCCGACCTACGGACGACTACGGACGACTACGGACGACCACGGCCCCGAGCCTGCCCGGGGCCGGAGGCGGTGGAGCCCCGGACCACCAGCTCGGGCAGGAAGACGAACTCGCTGTGCGGGGCGGGCGTACCGCCGATCTCCTCCAGCAGCGTACGGACGGCCGCCTGCCCCATGGCCTGCACCGGCTGCCGGATGGTGGTGAGCGGCGGATCGGTGAACGCTATGAGCGGGGAGTCGTCGAAGCCGACCACCGACACGTCCTGGGGCACCCGCAGGCCTTGCTGGCGGGCGGCCCGGATCGCGCCGAGCGCCATCATGTCGCTCGCGCACACCACCGCCGTGCAGCCCCGCGCGATCAGCGCGGCCGCGGCCGCCTGGCCGCCTTCCAGGGAGTACAGGGAGTGCTGGATCAGCTCCTCGGTCTCGGCCTCGTCGAGCCCGAGCCGCTCCTTCATCCCGAGCCGGAAGCCCTCGATCTTGCGGACCACCGGCACGAAGCGCTTCGGTCCGACGGCGAGCCCGATCCGGGTGTGCCCCAGTGCCGTCAGGTGCGTGACCGCGAGCTGCATCGCCGCACGGTCGTCGGGGGAGACGAAGGGCGCCTGCACCTTGTCGGAGAACCCGTTGATCAGGACGTACGGGACGCCCTGGCCGCGCAGTTGGTCGTAGCGGCCCATGTCGGCGGTGGTGTCGGCGTGCAGGCCGGAGACGAAGATGATGCCGGAGACCCCGCGGTCGACGAGCATCTCGGTCAGCTCGTCCTCGGTGGATCCGCCGGGCGTCTGCGTGGCGAGCACGGGCGTGTAGCCCTGCCGGGTCAGCGCCTGCCCGATGACCTGGGCGAGCGCCGGGAAGATGGGGTTGTCCAGCTCGGGGGTTATCAGCCCGACGAGGCCCGCGCTGCGCTGGCGCAGCCGGACCGGCCGTTCGTAGCCGAGCACGTCGAGCGCGGCCAGCACGGACTCACGGGTGCCGGCGGCCACACCGGGCTTGCCGTTGAGCACGCGGCTGACTGTGGCTTCGCTGACCCCCGCCTGGGCTGCGATGTCGGCTAGCCGTGCGGTCACGGGATTGGACTGTACCGGTCGCACGTTCAGATTGCCCACCACGTGCACGAGTCCGCCGGAAGCAGCACGGTGCGGCCGTCCGTCTCCACGGGCGCGCTGGACAGGACGGGGCGTCCCGGTGCGGGGAGTTCGACGGCCGCGGACCGGCTGTTGAAGGTGCAGGCGAAGCCGGGTCGGGAGAAGAGCAGGACGCCCTCCGGTGCGGGCAGCCAGGTCATCGGGCCCGCGTCCGGGGAGCCGAGGCCGGGCAGGGCCCGGCGCAGCTCCAGGGCGGCGCGGTACAGCTCCAGGGTGGAGTGCGGATCGCCGGTCTGGGCGGCGACGCTGAGGCCGCCCCAGCCGGCCGGCTGCGGAAGCCAGGCATCCGAGGGCCCGAACCCGTACGGGGGCTCCGCACCGGACCAGGGCAGCGGGACCCGGCAGCCGTCGCGCAGCCCGTCCTGTCCCGCGGTGCGCAGGAAGGCCGGGTCCCGGCGGACCGCGGGCGGGAGGTCGGTGACCTCCGGCAGGCCCAGCTCCTCGCCCTGGTAGACGTACGCCGAGCCGGGCAGGGCCAGCATCAGCAGGGCTGCGGCCCGTGCCCGCTCCAGGCTGCCGAAGCGGGTCCGGTGGCGTACGACGTCGTGGTTGGACAGCACCCAGGTGGTGGGCGCCCCCACCGAGCCGGTGGCGGCCAGGGACTCGTCGATGACGGTCCGCATGGCGACGGTGTCCCACGGGCAGTTCAGGAAGCGGAAGTTGAAGGCCTGGTGCAGTTCGTCGGGGCGGACGTAGAGGGCGAGGCGCTCGGAGGTCGGCGCCCAGGCCTCGGCGACCCCGATGCGCGGGCCCTCGTAGGAGTCGAGGAGCCGGCGCCAGGAGCGGTGGATCGCGTGGACCCCGTCCTGGTCGAAGAAGGGGAGCGGCTGCGTGCCGATGAGGGTGGCCTGGGCGCCGTGGCCGATGTCGGGCAGGCCGGCGGCCTTGACCATGCCGTGGGCCACGTCCACGCGGAAGCCGTCGACGCCCAGGTCCAGCCAGAAGCGCAGTACGGAGGCGAACTCGGCGGCGACCTCCGGATGCTCCCAGTCCAGGTCGGGCTGCTCGGGGGCGAAGAGGTGCAGGTACCAGGAACCGTCCTCGACCCGGGTCCAGGCCGGGCCGCCGAAGACGGACTCCCAGTCGTTGGGGGGCTGGGCGCCGCCGGGCCCCCGGCCGGGCCGGAAGTGGTAGCGCGCCCGGGCCGCCGGATCCCCGGCGCGGGCGGCCCGGAACCAGGGGTGCTGCTCGGAGGTGTGGTTCGGCACCACGTCCACGATGACCCGCAGCCCCAGCGCGTGCGCGGCCCGTACGAGGTCGTCGGCGTCGGAGAGGTCCCCGAAGAGCGGATCGACGGCCCGGTAGTCGGCCACGTCGTAGCCGCCGTCGGCCTGTGGGGAGACGTAGAAGGGGGTGAGCCACACGGCGTCGACCCCCAGGCGGGCCAGGTGCGGGAGCCGCTCGCGCACCCCGCGCAGGTCCCCGACGCCGTCTCCGTCGCTGTCGGCGAAGGACCGGACGTACACCTGATAGATGACGGCATCACGCCACCAGCCGCTGCTCGCGGTGGCATTGCTGGAAGCGCTTGCAAGCTGGACGGCAGTCGACTCGTGCGTCATACCGGGGTCAACGCGGGTACACGCCCCCTGGTTGCGGGCCGGTGCAGCCGAAGCTGCACCGAACCAACAGCAAGCTGCGGCAACCGTACGGACACACGGATGTAACGATCAGCCCTTCTTGCAGAAAATTGCGGCAAGCCCTTTCGGTCTTCTTTCAGCCTTGTTACGTTCCTGGCAACTCGGGACCGCGAGGGCGCGTCCGGGATCATCGAAGGAGTTCATATGCGGCGTGGCATAGCGGCCACCGCGCTGGTCGCGGCCCTGGCGCTCGCGGCGACGGCTTGCGGTGGTGACACCAAGGACGACAGCGGCGAGACGAAGGCCGGTGGCGAGCTGTCCGGCACCGTCACCTGGTGGGACACGTCGAACGACGCCGAGAAGGCCAGCTTCCAGAAGATCGCCGAGGCGTTCACGGCGAAGCACCCGAAGGTGACCGTCAAGTACGTCAACGTTCCCTACGGCGACGCGCAGAACAAGGTCAAGAACGCCTTCAGCAGCGGCTCCGACGCCCCCGACGTGATCCGCGCCGACGTGGGCTGGGTCGCCGACTTCGCCTCGCTGGGCTACCTCGACGAGGTCCCGGCCGAGACCGCGAAGAAGATCGACGCCGAATTCCTGCCGCAGGCCGCGGCCAGCGGCAAGTACGAGGGCAAGACCTACGCGGTGCCGCAGGTCATCGACACCCTCGGCCTCTTCTACAACAAGAAGATGCTCGCCGACGCCGGGGTCCAGCCCCCCAAGACGCTCGAGGAGCTGAAGTCCGCCGCCGCCGCCATCAAGGCGAAGACCGGCAAGGCCGGCCTCTACCTGCGCGGCGACGACTCCTACTGGTTCCTCCCGCTGATCTACGGCGAGGGCGGCGACCTGGTCGACGCGAAGAACAAGACGGTCACCGTCGACAACGCGGCCGGCGTCAAGGCGTTCAAGACCGCCCGCGACCTGGTCACCTCGGGCGCTGCGATCACCAACGCCACCGACGGCTGGACCAACATGCAGACGGCCTTCAAGTCCGGCGAGGCCGCCATGATGATCAACGGTCCCTGGGCCGTCGCCGACACCTACGCCGGCGACCAGTTCAAGGACAAGGCCAACCTCGGCGTCGCCGCCGTCCCGGCCGGCTCGGTCAAGGCCGGTGCCCCGCAGGGCGGCCACGACCTCGGCGTCTACGCCGGTTCGAAGAACCGCGACGCGGCCCACGCCTTCGTCGAGTACATGACCTCGCAGGAGGTCCAGGTGCAGTCGGCCAAGGAGCTGAGCCTGCTCCCCACCCGCACCGCCGCCTACGAGCAGCCGGACGTGAAGTCCAGCGAGATGGTGCAGTTCTTCAAGCCCGCCGTGGACAAGGCCGTCGAGCGCGCCTGGATCCCGGAGAACGGCTCCCTCTTCGAACCGCTGAAGGTCGAATACACCAAGGCGATCACGGGGGCCTCGAGCCCGGAGGACGCGGCCAAGGCGGCCGGCGTCGAATTCCGCAAGATCCTCAAGGGTTGGAAGTAGTAGATAAAGATGGCTGCTCACACCAGCCAGTCGGTGGCGAAGGCCGCGGGTGACGACATCGGGAACACCGACGTCGCCCGCGGCCCGAGCCGCAGGACTGACGGCAGGAACCGCGGTGGACTGAGGCGCGCCCTCGCCACCCACTGGTACGCCTGGGCCATGGTCGCCCCGGTGGTGCTCGTCCTCGGCGTGATCATCGGCTGGCCGCTGGTCCGGGGCGTCTACCTCTCGCTGACCGACGCCAACGAGCGCAACGTCTCGCGCACCATCGGCGCCCGGCACATCGAAGCCACGTACGAGTTCGTCGGACTCGACAACTACGCGGCCGTGCTCGGCGACCCGGTGTTCCTGCAGCGGCTGGTGTGGACGGTGGCGTGGACCGTCGCCTGCGTGTCCATCACCTTCACGCTCGGCCTGGTGCTGGCCAACATGCTCAACCGGAACTTCCGCGGCCGCGCCGCCTACCGGATGGCGCTCATCCTGCCGTGGGCCGTCCCCGGCTTCGTCTCCGTCTTCGCCTGGCGGTTCCTCTTCAACCGCGACAGCGGCATCCTCAACAAGCTCCTCGAGGGCGGCGGCATCGCGGCCATCCCGTGGCTCGACGACCCGACCTGGGCCAAGTTCTCGGTCGTCGCCGTCAACGTCTGGCTCGGCGTGCCGTTCATGATGGTCGCCCTGCTCGGCGGACTGCAGTCCATCCCCGGCGAACTGTACGAAGCCGCCGAGATGGACGGCGCGAGCGCCTGGCAGCGGTTCCGGCACATCACGCTCCCCGGACTGCGCGCGGTGAGCATGACCGTGATCCTGCTCTCCACCATCTGGACCTTCAACATGTTCCCGGTGATCTTCCTGCTCACCCGGGGCGGACCGGGAGACTCCACGGAGATCCTGGTGACCCAGGCCTTCCGCGAGGCGTTCGTGGCGAGCCCGCGCGACTTCGCCGGCTCCGCGACCTGGGGCGTACTGATCCTCGCCCTGCTCATGATCTTCGCGCTGGTCTACCGGCGCTCGCTGCGCAAGCAGGGAGAGGTGTGGTGACCGTGACCAGCTCTCGTACCCGGGGCAGCCGCTCCCCGCTCGCCTCCGTCGGCCTGCACGCGACCCTGGTCGTCGCGTCCGTCATCGCCGTCTTCCCGGTGCTGTGGATCCTGCTGACCTCGCTCAAGCCCGCACAGCACGCCATCACGACGGACTTCGTCAAGGAACCCACCTTCGGCAACTACCAGTACCTGCTGGAGTCGAGCCACTTCCTCAGCTGGTTCGCGAACTCCGTCCTGGTCGCCGGCGTCACCACCGTCCTCGGTGTGTTCATCGCCGCCACCACCGGATACGCGGTCAGCCGCTTCAAGTTCCCCGGCATGAAGCCGCTCATGTGGACCCTGCTCATCACGCAGATGTTCCCCATGGCCATCCTCATCGTGCCGCTCTACAACCTGATGGGCGACCTCGGCCTGCTCAACCAGCCGGTCGGCCTGATCATCACCTACCTCACGATCGCCGTGCCGTTCTGCGCCTGGATGATGAAGGGCTTCTTCGACACCATCCCGGTGGAGATCGACGAATCCGGCCGCGTCGACGGGCTCAACCCCTTCGGCACCTTCTGGCGGCTGATCCTGCCGCTCGCCAAGCCCGGCCTCGCCGTCACCGGCTTCTACGCCTTCATCACCGCCTGGGGCGAAGTCGCGTACGCCTCCGCCTTCATGGTCGGCGAGGAGAACCTCACCCTGGCCGGCGGCCTCCAGACCTTCGTCACCCAGTACACCTCCAACTGGGGTGCGATGAGCGCCGCTTCGGTCCTCATCGCGATCCCCGCGGCGATCTTCTTCGTTTTCGCCCAGCGTCACCTCGTCGCCGGGATGACGGCAGGCGCCACCAAGGGCTAGGGGGGTGTCTTCCGGGTCATGCCGGGCGAGCGACGCCTGGTGCCGCGCCTCGCGGCGTTCTCGTCAGTCGCCGATGCTCCGCATGGGCTCCTTCCTCGGCCTTGCGATGCACGGCACCAGACGTCGCTCGCTGATCCGGCCTGACCCGGAAGACACCCCCCTCCCACCCGTGCTGCCTGCCCCCTCTCACCCCCGGCCCGATCTCTCCAAGGACGACATGACCCAGCACCTCGCCGACGCACTTCCCACCTCCACCGGCACCCTGCCCGGCTGGTGGAGAGAAGCGGTGATCTACCAGGTCTATCCGCGCAGCTTCGCCGACTCCAACGGGGACGGCATGGGGGACCTCGAAGGCATCCGCAGCCGCCTGCCCTACCTCAAGGAACTGGGGGTCGACGCCGTCTGGCTGAGCCCCTTCTACGCCTCCCCGCAGGCCGACGCGGGCTACGACGTCGCCGACTACCGGGCCATCGACCCGATGTTCGGCACCCTGCACGACGCCGACGCCGTGATCCGCGAGGCCCACGAACTCGGCCTGCGCATCATCGTGGACCTCGTTCCCAACCACTGCTCCGACCAGCACGAATGGTTCAAGCAGGCCCTGCGGGAAGGCCCCGGCACGCCGCTGCGCGAGCGCTTCCACTTCCGGCCGGGACGGGGCGCCGACGGGTCCGAGCCCCCGAACGACTGGGAGTCCATCTTCGGCGGGCCCGCCTGGACCCGGGTCGCGAACCCCGATGGCACCCCCGGCGAGTGGTACCTGCACCTCTTCGCCCCCGAACAGCCCGACTTCAACTGGGAACACCCCGCCGTCCAGGACGAGTTCCGCTCCATCCTGCGGTTCTGGCTCGACCTCGGCGCCGACGGCTTCCGCATCGACGTCGCCCACGGCCTGGTCAAGGCCCCCGGCCTGCCGGACCTCGGCCGCGACGAGCAGCTCAAGCTGCTCGGCAACCAGGTGCTGCCCTTCTTCGACCAGGACGGGGTCCACGAGATCTACCGCTCCTGGCGCCGGGTCCTCGACGAGTACGCCGGCGACCGCATCGGCGTCGCCGAGGCGTGGACGCCGAGCGCCGACCGCACCGCGCTCTACCTGCGCCCCGACGAGCTGCACCAGGCCTTCAACTTCCACTACCTGAGCACCGGCTGGGACGCGGAAGCGCTGCGCTCCGCCATCGACGACTCGCTCGACTCGATGCGGCCGGTGGGCGCCCCCACCACCTGGGTGCTGTCCAACCACGACGTCGTACGCCACCGGACCCGCTTCGGCAGCCTGGAGCGGGCACGGGCCGCGGCCCTGCTGATGCTGGCCCTGCCCGGCTCGGCGTACGTCTACCAGGGCGAGGAGCTGGGCCTGCCGGAGGTCACCGACCTCCCCGACGAGGTCCGCCAGGACCCCTCCTTCTTCAAGGCGAACGGCCAGGACGGGCTGCGCGACGGCTGCCGGGTGCCGATCCCGTGGTCCGGCGAGCAGGCCCCGTACGGCTTCGGCAGCGGGGGCAGCTGGCTGCCGCAGCCGGCCGAGTGGGCGGGCCTGAGCGTGGAGGCGCAGACCGGGGACCCGGCATCCACCCTGGAGATGTACCGGACGGCGCTGCGGATCCGCCGGGAGGACCCGGACCTGGGCGCGGGCGACTCCGTGGAGTGGCTGGCGGCCCCCGAAGGGGTGCTCGCCTTCCGGCGCGGCGGCTTCGTGTGCACGGCGAACACCACGGGCCAGGACGTCCGCATGCCCGCGCCGGGAACGGTGCTCCTGGCGAGCGGCCCGCTCGCCGAGCCGGACGTGCTGCCCGCCGACACGGCGGTGTGGTGGAAGGGGTGACCTCCCCGCTCCGGCTCACGGACATCGCCGCGCAGGCCCAGGTCAGCGAGGCGACCGTCAGCCGTGTGCTCAACGGCAAGGCGGGCGTCGCGGCCGGCACCCGGCACAAGGTGCTGGCCGCGCTCGACCTGCTGGGCTACGAGCGGCCGGTACGGCTGAAGCGGCGCAGCAACGGCCTGGTGGGACTGCTGATCCCGGAGCTGACCAACCCCATCTTCCCGGCGTTCGCGCAGGTCATCGAGCAGGCGCTGGCCGGGCACGGGTACACGCCCGTGCTGTGCACGCAGACCCCGGGCGGGGCCACCGAGGACGAGCTGGTGGAGCAGCTGGAGGAACGCGGGGTCACGGGGATCGTGTTCCTGTCGGGCCTGCACGCGGATGCCCACGCCGACCCGTCGCGCTACCAGCGCCTCGCGGCGCGCGGTACCCCCTTCGTCCTGATCAACGGCTTCAACGAGCAGGTCAACGCGCCGTTCATCTCCCCGGACGACCGGGCGGCGGCGGACATGGCGGTGCGGCACCTGGAGGACCTGGGGCACCGCAGGATCGGCCTGGCGATCGGGCCGACGCGGTACGTGCCGTCGGCCCGCAAGGAGCAGGGGTTCGTGGCCGCCTGTCCGTCCGCCGAGTCGGAGGGCCTGATCCAGCGGACCCTGTTCACGGTGGAGGGCGGCCACGCCGCGGGCGGCGCGCTGCTGGACCGCGGCTGCACGGGGGTGGTGTGCGGGAGCGACCCGATGGCGCTCGGCGTCATACGGGCGGCCCGCGAACGGGGGCTGCGGGTCCCGGAGGACGTGTCGGTGGTCGGCTTCGACGACTCGCCGCTGATCGCCTTCACGGACCCGCCGCTGACGACGGTCCGCCAGCCGGTCCGCGCGATGGCGACGGCGGCGGTGGGCGCGCTGCTCGAGGCGGTGGCCGGCACCCCGGTCCAGCGCACGGAGTACGTCTTCCAGCCGGAGCTGGTCGTCCGCGGCTCGACCTCGGCCCCGCCGGCCCGGTCCGTCTGACCGCTCCCTCCGAACTCGGGGTTCCCCCCGAGACCCCGCCCGGCGCCGGGGCCCCACCACGGGGCTCCGGCGCCGCCCCCGTGCTGGGGCGGGAGACGGCTGGACCGGGGCCGCAGGACTGGGCCCGGCCTCTGGCCGGCATGCCCCCGGCCGGGCCAGCCGGAAACCGAAGCCGAGGCGCTGCCCGCGCGCCAGATCGCTACGCGTTTCTCACGTCTCGGCGTCTGCGGTCCGTCTGTGGCAGGCCATCGGCGGGTTCGAGGTTGTCGACTGCGGTCGTGAACTCGCGGCCGGACGCGACCCGGATGTACGCCAGTTCCACCCAATGGTCGTGGAGGGGCGAGTCAGAGACGTTCTCGTTGATCACGGCCATCAGCTCCCCCTCGGTGCCGGAGGCGATATCGCGGACACGGCGCCGCAGGAGCCGATGCGGCACGTACTCGTACCGCTCACTCATAGGACGCCTCCTCCATGGACGAGAGGAAACGCTCCCAGCCGACGCGAGCGCGGTCGAGAAGCTCCTGGCTGAGCCCGGGCCTGGCTTCCGGGCTTGGCCAGGGGTCGTCCGGCGTTTCGGGGACGTCGAGAGTCATGGTGGGGAGTTCCGCGATGCCCCTTCGATATGCGGTCATGGATCGATGACACCGCCCGGCCAGCCCTCTTCCCAGGGGAAACCTTCGGGGGAAAAACTTGTCAAGGGGGAACTTGCGGGGAACGCAGCGGTCATCATGGGGGCCACGCCGACCGACAGGGGTCACACTCATGTCCGCAGACCCGTTCGGCCAACTGCTGCTCCGGCTGCGCATGGAGGCCGGACGTACTCAGGAGCAGCAGGCCGCCGCGATCAACACGGTCTCAGGCCGGGACACCATGACGCGCCGTGAGATCAGCCGCTATGAGAACGGCGAGAACGTTCCGACCACCCACACCCTCGCTCACATCGCGGTGGCCTTCGGCCTGCCGGCGGAGCAGCTTCAGCGGGAGGCTGCCGCCGCTCGCGCACGACGCAGGAACCTGGTAGATCGGGAAGAACAGGAGCGGGACGACGTGGAGCGGCGCAAACTGATTGGGGGCGCCATCGGCGCTGCTGTCACCAGTGAGCCATGGGCGCGGCTGGCCTACGCCCTCGTCAAGGGTCGGCGCATCGACGCCCACGCGGCCGGCGCGCTGGTGCAACGGGCCGGCGCGCTCCACACCAGTGAGCACCGCCTGACGGCACGACAACTTCGACGGCCCGTCGAGGGGCATCTTGATGCGATCACTTCTGCCCTGCCTTATGCCCTTGATCACGAAAGGGATCTCGGCATCGCAGCCGGCGAGACCGCGGCTCTGGCCGGGTGGATCGCCTGGGACCTGGGCGACCACGCGGCGGCCCGCTCGTACTATCGAGTCACCGCCGATTGTGCTGACGCCGTGGGCCATCCGCCGCTGAGCGCCCTTGCCTTGACGTATGCGAGCTACGGGGCGGCCAGTCCCGTCCGCAGGCTTGAACTCCTGGCTCAGGCAGCCACGCAGGTTCGCGGCCGTGGGAATGCCACCGCCGCAGCGTGGATTCACGCCCGGCACGCTGAAGAGGCGGCTTCCATCGGCGACGTGACTGCATCCCTGCGCGCACTCGATCGTGCCCGCACCGCTTACGAGTACGCCGACCACACGGCAGAACAGGAATGGGTGCAGTTCATGACCCCGGCGCGCATGGACTCCCTTGTGCTTTCCGTCTACGGGCAGCTTGCTCACCCCGAGCTCGCCGAGGCGGCCGATTCCGCCACGCGGCGATTGGGCAGCGAGCTGTCCGACGCGGGCGTCGTCGTCCTCGGTGACCTGGCCGCTGCTCTTCTTGCGGGTGGCGACACCGATCAGGGCGTGCATGTTGCCCGTCGGTTCGCGGCGGCGGCTGAGGCCCGCCCGAACACGATGGGCCGCGCGCGTGCACTCAACGTTGTCGACCGGCTTCCCGACCGCGAGCGCGAACTGGCCGCGCAGCTCCGGGCCTGCGCCACCTGACCTTTCCGGCTACTCGGGGGCGGTCTCGTCTGCGACCCATGCGAGGTAGGCATCTGAGCCGCCTTCTACCGGAAGTACGATCCACTCCGGTACCTCGTAACTGTGTTCCTGCACGACCCACGCGCCCAAGGCAGGCAGACGGTCTCGTGTCGTCTTGAACGATATGCGCCACTCGGTAGCCGTCTCGATGGTCCCTTTCCACCGGTAGACGGCAGTGAACGGGGCGTCGATGTGCGCACAGGCTGCCAGTCGGGCCTCCACCGCGCCTCGCGCCAACTCGCTCGCCCTGTGTTCGCTGTCGATGGTGGTCTGTGCGATCACGACGTCGGTCGCCATGGCGGTCCTCCTGCTGTGTCGGTTTGCCTCAATGGACAGTACCGGCGTCGGTGAACAGGCCCTAGGCGAGCTGCGCCGCACTGCCGCCCACCTGCGTGGCCACGCACGCGGCCCTGACGGGCCGCGCTCAGAGACCATGCCTCCGATGGTAAAGCCGCCGACCGGCCGGGCAGTTGTGGCCGCCGGCTACTCCGGGGTCGTCTCCTCGGCGACCCACCACAGGTAGGGGTCGGAGCCGGCGTCGGCCTGGAGGACGATCCATTGCGGTACCTCGTAGTGGTGCTCCTGGGCGACCCATGCGCCCAGGGCGGGCAGGCGTTGGCGGGTCGTCTTGTAGGAGACGCGCCATTCGGTGGCCGTCTCGACCGTGCCCTTCCAGCGGTAGACGGCCGTGAACGGGGCGTCGATGTGGGCGCAGGCGGCCAGGCGGGCCTCCACCGCGCCTCGTGCCAGCTCGGTCGCGCGGTGCTCGCTGTCGATGGTGGTCTGTGCGATCACGATGTCCGTCGGCATCGGGGCCCTCCTCCGGCGTCGGTTGCCCGGGGGACACTATCCGGCCCGTCGGCCGGGGGCCCCGGGAGGACACGTCGGAGAAACAATTCTGCAATCTCTTGCGCAAGGTCTTGCAGGGGCGGGTTTCGGCCCATACGGTCGCGTGCAATCCCCACCTCTCCGCCAGGAGGCCCCACATGCCCCGCACCCGCAGAACCCTGGTGGCAGCCGCTGCCGCCGCCGCGCTCGGCGTCGCGACCCTCACCGCGCACGCCCCGCAGGCGCAGGCCGCACCCCCCGGAGACAGGGACGTCACCGCCGTGATGTTCGAGTGGCGGTTCGACTCCGTGGCCAAGGCCTGCGGCGAGAGCCTCGGGCCCGCCGGATACGGGTACGTCCAGGTCTCGCCGCCGCAGGAGCACATCCAGGGCCCCCAGTGGTGGACGTCCTACCAGCCCGTCAGCTACAAGATCGCCGGTCGGCTGGGGGACCGGGCCGCGTTCAAGGCCATGGTCGATTCCTGCCACGCCGCCGGCGTGAAGGTCGTCGCCGACTCCGTCATCAACCACATGGCCGCCGGGGACGGGACGGGGACCGGGGGCAGTTCGTACACGAAGTACGGGTATCCGGGGATCTACTCCGGCTCCGACATGGACGACTGCCGGGCGACCATCTCCAACTACCAGGACAAGGCCAATGTGCAGAACTGCGAGCTCGTGCAGCTGGCCGATCTGGACACCGGCGAGGACTACGTGCGGGGGCGGATCGCCGGCTATCTGAACGACCTGCTGTCGCTGGGGGTGGACGGGTTCCGGATCGACGCCGCCAAGCACATGCCCGCCGCCGACCTGGCCGCCATCAAGTCCCGGCTGAGCAATCCGGGGGTCTACTGGAAGCAGGAGGCCATCCACGGGGCCGGTGAGGCGGTATCGCCCGCCGAGTACCTCGGGAGCGGGGACGTACAGGAGTTCCGGTACGCGCGGGACCTGAAGAGGGTCTTCCAGAACGAGAACCTGGCCTATCTGAAGAACTTCGGGGAGGCCTGGGGGTACATGCCCGGCGGGCAGTCCGCCGTCTTCGTCGACAACCACGACACCGAGCGGGGAGGGGACACCCTCAGCTACAAGGACGGCGCGCACTACACCCTTGCGAACGTGTTCATGCTGGCCTGGCCCTACGGCTCCCCCGACGTGCACTCCGGTTACGAGTGGACCGACAAGGACGCCGGCCCGCCGAACGGCGGCTCGGTGGGCGCCTGTTACGCGGACGGCTGGAAGTGCCAGCACGCCTGGCGGGAGATCTCCTCCATGGTCGCCTTCCGCAACGCGGCCCGCGGGCAGGCCGTCACCAACTGGTGGGACAACGGCGGCGACCAGATCGCCTTCGGGCGCGGCTCCAAGGCGTACGTGGCGATCAACCACGAGGCGAGCGCCCTGACCCGTACCTTCCAGACCTCCCTGCCCGGCGGCGACTACTGCGACGTGCAGAGCGGGCGGACGGTGAACGTGAGCTCCGGCGGGCAGTTCAGCGCCACCCTCGCCGCCGGGACCGCCGTCGCCCTGCACGCCGGCGCCCGTACCTGCTCCGGCGGTACGACGCCCCCGCCGCCGACCGCCTCCGGCGCCTCCTTCGCCGTCAACGCCACCACCGTCCCCGGCCAGAACATCCACGTCGTGGGCGACCGGGCCGAGCTCGGCGCCTGGAACACCGGCAGTGCCCCGAAGCTCGACCCCGCCGCCTATCCCGTCTGGAAGCTCGACGTCACGCTCCCGGCCGGGACCTCCTTCGCCTACAAGTACGTCCGCAAGGACGCCTCCGGCAACGTCACCTGGGAGAGCGGCGCCAACCGCACGGCCACCGTCCCCGCGAGCGGCAAGATCACGCTGAACGACACCTGGCGCAGCTGACCCCTCCCCCCCCGCCCCCCAGACAGGGCCGCCCGGCACTCCGTTCCCGCCACTGCCGGGCGGCCCTCATCCATGCGACCCGTACACAAGGAGATCCGCCTTGATACGCCCTGCCGCAGGAGTCCTCGCCGCCGCACTGGCCGTGACGCTCCTGCCCGCCCTCCCCGCCGCGGCCGCGACGGCCCGGCCGCCCGCCCCGCCCTCGGACGCGAAACTCGCCGCCCAGCCGGCCCGGCACGACCTGACCCGGGAGCAGTTCTACTTCGTGCTCCCGGACCGGTTCGCGAACGGCGACCCGCGCAATGACCGGGGCGGCCTCACCGGCTCCCGCCTGGAGACCGGCCTCGACCCGACGGACAAGGGCTTCTACCAGGGCGGTGACCTCAAGGGGCTCACCGACCGGCTCGACTACATCAAGGGTCTGGGGACCACGGCCATCTGGCTGGCGCCGATCTTCAAGAACCAGCCGGTGCAGGGCAAGGGCGACGACGTCTCGGCGGGCTACCACGGCTACTGGATCACCGACTTCACCCAGGTCGACCCGCACTTCGGCACCAACGCCGATCTGGAGCGGCTGATCGACAAGGCGCACGGGAAGGGGATGAAGGTCTTCTTCGACGTCATCACCAACCACACCGCCGATGTCGTCGACTACCGGGAGGGCTCGTACGGATACCTGTCCAAGGGCGCCTTCCCGTACCTGACCAAGGACGGGGTGCCGTTCGACGACACGGACTACGCGGGCGGGAAGGGGAAGTTCCCGAAGACCGGGAGCGGGTCCTTCCCACGGACCCCCTTCGTCGCCGACGCCAAGAAGAACCTCAAGGTGCCGGCCTGGCTCAACGACCCGCAGATGTACCACAACCGGGGCGACTCCACCTTCGCCGGCGAGTCCTCCGAGCAGGGCGACTTCTTCGGCCTCGACGACCTGTGGACCGAGCGTCCCGAGGTCGTCAGCGGGATGGAGAAGATCTACGAGAAGTGGGTCGAGGAATTCGATATCGACGGGTTCCGGATCGACACCGTCAAGCACGTGAACCTCGAGTTCTGGAGCCAGTGGGCCACCGCGCTCGACGCGTACGCGGCGAAGCGCGGCCGGGACGACTTCTTCATGTTCGGTGAGGTCTACTCCGCCGACACGGCCGTCACCTCCCCGTACGTGACGCGCGGACGCCTCGATGCCACCCTCGACTTCCCGCTCCAGGACGCGATCCGCTCGTACGCCGCCCAGGGCGCCGCAGCCGGCCGGCTGGCCGCCGTCCTCGGGGACGACTACCGGTACACCACCGACAAGGCCAACGCCTACGAGCAGGTGACCTTCCTCGGCAACCACGACATGGGACGGTTCGGCTCCTTCCTGAAGCAGGACCGGCCGGGCGCGGGGGAGCAGGAGCTGCTGGACCGCTACCGGCTCGCCAACGAGCTGATGTTCCTCTCCCGCGGCAACCCGGTGGTCTACTCCGGTGACGAGCAGGGATTCACGGGCGCCGGCGGTGACAAGGACGCCCGGCAGACGCTGTTCGCCTCCCAGGTCGCCGACTATCTGGACGACGACCAGCTCGGAACGGTGCGCACCCACGCGAGCGACGCTTACGATCCGGAGCACCCGCTCTACCGGCAGATCAGTGCTCTCTCGAAGCTGACCAAGGCCCACCCGGCCCTGCGCGACGGCGTCCAGAGCGAGCGCCTCGCCGACGGCTCCGTCTACGCCTTCGCCCGGACCGACCCGCGCAGCCGCACCGAGTACCTGGTCGCCGCCAACAACGCGGCCGAGTCCACGTCCGTACAGATCGACGCCCCGGCCGGCGCCCAGTACCGCACCGTGTACGGCGGCAGCGCGCTGCTCCGCGCCTCGTCGGCCGGCAAGCTCACCGTCGTCGTCCCCGCCTTCGGCTCCGTGGTCCTCCAGGCCACCGCCCCCCTCGCCGCCCCGGCCACCAAGCCCGCCGTCACCCTCAAGGCCCCCGCCCCCGGCGCCACCGGCACCGTCGAGCTCACCGCCGACGTGACCGGCGGCGGCCTGAACAGGGTCGTCTTCGCCGCGCAGACCGGCAACGGCCCGTGGCAGGTCCTCGGCTCCGCCGACCACGCCCCGTACAAGGTCACCCAGCACATCGCAGCAGCGCCCGCGACCCCCCTGCGCTACAAGGCCGTCGCCGTCGACGCCGCCGGCCGCACCGCGAGCGCGCTCGCCGAGTCCGCCGCCGGGCAGGTCCCGCCCAAGGAGGTCCCGACCGCCACCCAGCGCGACTACGCCGTCGTCCACTACCACCGTCCCGACGGCGACTACACCGACTGGCGCCTCTACGCCTGGGGCGACATCGCCGAGGGCGAGGCGACACCGTGGCCCGCCGGACACGGCTTCACCGGCCGCGACGCGTACGGCGCCTTCGCGTACGTCAAGCTCAAGCCCGGTGCCTCCTCCGTCGGTTACCTCGTCATCGACAAGGACGGCAACAAGGACGTCGCCGCCGACCGCACCATCGACGTGACCCGCACCGGTGAGATCTGGCTGGAGCAGGGCAAGGAGCCCGCCCGCACCGACCGCCCCGCCTACCCGCCGCAGGACACCTCCAAGGCCGTCCTGCACTACCAGCGCCCCGACGGCGCCTACGAGGGCTGGGGCCTGCACGTCTGGACCGGCGCCGTCACCCCCACCGACTGGTCCAAGCCGCTGCTGCCCGCCCGCACCGACGCCTACGGCGCCGTGTACGAGGTCCCGCTCGCGGCCGGGGCGACCAGCCTCAGCTACATCCTCCACAAGGGCGACGAGAAGGACCTCCCCTCCGACCAGTCCCTGGACCTGAAGGCCACCGGCCACGAGGTGTGGATGCTGGGCGGCAAGGAGAAGTACCTCCTGCCGCAGCCCGCGGGCTCGGGCGCCGCCCTGGACCTCACCAAGGCCCAGGCCGTCTGGATCGACCGCGACACCCTCGCCTGGAACGCCCCCGCGGCCGCCGCCTCCGCCCAGCTCCTCGCCTCCCGCGACGGCGCCGTCAAGGCCGACAACGGTCGCCTGTACGAGGGCGGGGCCCGCTGGCTGCGCCTGAACCGCACCGAGCTCACCGCCGCCCAGAAGCAGAAGTTCCCGCACCTGGCCGCGTACTCCGCCTTCACCGTCGACCCCCGCGACCGCGACCGCGTACGCGAAGCCCTGCGCGGCCAGCTCGTCGCGAGCGCCCGCGCCGCGAACGGCGCCGTCCTCGCCGCCACCGGCGTGCAGCTCGCCGGGGTCCTCGACGACCTGTACGCCACGACCGCCTCCCTCGGCCCCGTCTTCAAGGACGGCCGCCCCACCCTCTCCGTGTGGGCCCCGACCGCCCAGGAGGTCTCCCTCGAACTCGACGGCCGCACCGTCGCCATGCGGCGCGACGACGCGACCGGCGTCTGGTCGGTGCGCGGCGAGCGCTCCTGGACGGGGAAGCCCTACCGCTACGCCGTGACCGTCTGGGCGCCGACCACCGGCCAGGTGGTCCGCAACCTCGTCACCGACCCCTACTCCACGGCCCTGACCGCCGACTCCACGCACAGCCTGGCCGTGGACCTCACCGACCCGAAGCTCGCCCCGCCCGGCTGGAAGGACCTGCGCAAGCCCGCCCCCGTACCCTTCACCTCCGCCCAGATCCAGGAGCTCCACATCCGTGACTTCTCCGTCGCGGACCGCACCTCGAAGCACCCCGGCCAGTACCTGGCCTTCACCGACACCGGCTCGGCGGGCATGACCCACCTGCGCGGCCTGGCCGACGCCGGAACCTCCTACGTCCACCTCCTGCCGGCCTTCGACATCGGCACCATCCCCGAGAAGGCGGCGGACCGCACCGAGCCCGCCTGCGACCTGAAGGCCTACGCCCCCGACGCGCAGGAGCAGCAGGCCTGCGTGGCCGCCGCCGCGGCGAAGGACGCCTACAACTGGGGCTACGACCCGCTGCACTACACCGTCCCCGAGGGCAGCTACGCCAGCGACCCGAACGGCACGGCCCGCACGGTCGAGTTCCGCAGGATGGTCCAGTCCCTCAACGGGGCCGGCCTGCGCACCGTGATGGACGTGGTCTACAACCACACCGTCGCCGCCGGGCAGTCGGACAAGTCCGTCCTGGACCGCATCGTCCCCGGCTACTACCAGCGCCTGCTCGCCGACGGCAGCGTGGCCACCTCCACCTGCTGCGCCAACACGGCTCCCGAGAACGCGATGATGGGCCGCCTGGTCGTGGACTCGATCGTCACCTGGGCGAAGGAGTACAAGGTCGACGGCTTCCGCTTCGACCTGATGGGCCACCACCCGAAGGCCAACATCCTCGCCGTCCGCAAGGCCCTCGACGAGCTCACCGTCGCCAAGGACGGGGTCGACGGCAAGAAGATCGTCCTCTACGGGGAGGGCTGGAACTTCGGCGAGGTCGCGAACGACGCCCGCTTCGTCCAGGCCACCCAGCAGAACATGGCCGGCACCGGCATCGCCACCTTCTCCGACCGGGCCCGCGACGCGGTCCGCGGCGGCGGCCCCTTCGACGAGGACCCGCGCGTCCAGGGCTTCGCCTCCGGCCTGTTCACCGAGCCCAACGGATCACCCGCCAACGGCACCCCGGCCGAGCAGAAGGCCCGCCTCCTGCACGCCCAGGACCTGATCAAGGTGGGCCTGTCCGGCAACCTCGCCGCCTACACCTTCACCGACACCACCGGCCGCCGGGCGAAGGGCTCCGAGGTGGACTACAACGGCGCCCCGGCCGGCTACGCGGCCGCCCCCGGCGACGCCCTCGCCTACGCGGACGCCCACGACAACGAGACCCTCGCCGACGCCCTGACCTACAAGCTCCCGCCGGCCACCGGCGCCGCCGACAAGGCCCGGATGCAGGTCCTGGCCATGGCCACGGCCGCCCTCTCCCAGGGCCCGGCCCTCTCCCAGGCGGGCACGGACCTGCTCCGCTCCAAGTCCCTGGACCGCAACTCCTACGACAGCGGCGACTGGTTCAACGCCCTCCACTGGGACTGCCGGGACGGCAACGGCTTCGGCCGCGGCCTGCCCCCGGCCGCCGACAACGCCTCGAAGTGGCTCTACGCGAAGCCCCTGCTGACCGCCCCGGCCCCCGGCTGCGCCGAGATCACCGGTGCCTCGGCGGCCTACCGCGACCTGCTGAAGATCCGCACGACGGAAGGGGCCTTCGCCCTCACCACCGCGCAGGCGGTCCAGGACCGGCTGTCGTTCCCGCTCTCCGGCACCCAGGAGACCCCGGGGGTGATCACCATGGTCCTCGGCGACCTGGTGGTGGTCTTCAACGCCACGCCCACCGCCCGTCCCCAGCGCGTCCCCGCCCTCGCGGGCAGCGCCTACGGCCTGCACCCGGTGCAGGCCGCCGGCTCCGACGCCACCGTCAAGCAGTCCACGTACGACACGACGACAGGAGAGTTCACCGTCCCCGGCCGCACGGTGTCGGTCTTCACGCGACGCTGAGCCGGTCCAGCCGCTTCTCCAGCAGGATCACCCCGTAGATCCTGCCGTCCTTCCCCTCCTTGTGGGGGAACTCCCCGACCACCCGGTAGCCCGCCCCCTGGTAGTAGGCGAGCAACCGGGGGTTGGTGGAGACGCAGTCCAGCCGCGCCCGCTCCCGCCCGGTCCTGGCGATCCGCCGCTCGGCATGTTCGAGCAGGCGGCGCCCGGCGCCGGCGGGCGCGGCCTCGCGGGCCACCATCAGCCGGTGCACGTAGCCCGCGACCGGCGGCTGGACCCCCCAGGCCTCCTCGTCGCTCCACCACAGTTCGTACGCCCCGCAGACGTGTCCGTCGGCGTCGGCGGCGATCCACACCTCGCCCTCGCGCATCTTCGTCCGGAAGTGCGCGGCGTCCTTGTCACCGGGCTTCCACTGCTCGATCCCGTGCTTCTGCATCCAGCGGGCGGCCTGGTCGTACAGCCGCACCAGCTGGCCGGCGTCCTTCTCCTCGGCCTGCCGGAACAAGATCCCGTCGTCAATGATCACGCGGGCATTATCGAGCAAGATCACCCGGGCCGGGCACCCCGGTCGGAACCAGCGCCGCAAGCCTCCCGACCAGCTCCCCGAAGGGCCCGTCGGCGGGTTCGCCGGCCAGGATCCGTACGAGGATCCCCGCCATCTCGGCGTCGTACGCCGCGCTCACCGCCGCCAGCGCCGCGAAATCGTGCACCAGCTGCAACTCCAGCTCGGCCCGCGGGATCTTCCGCCCGTCCAGCCAGATCAGCGCGGTGGACTCGGCGAGCGACACCCAGGACCGCACCACCAGCTCCAGCCGCGCCGGCGGGTCCGCGGGGCCGATGCCCAGATGCGTGAGGATCTGCTCGTACGCCGCCTGCCGCACCTCGTCGATCATGGCGTTGGTCTGGTTGCTCCCCACCGCCGGGCCGCCGCGCATCAACGCCGAGAAACCCGGCCCGTGTTCGTCGACGAAGGCGAAGAACCGCCCCATCACGCGCAACAGCCGGGCCCCGAGCGGCCCCTCCTGCGGCTCCACGAACCGCAGCGCCAGCTCGTCGGCCGCCCGCCGCAGCGCGGCCTCGTACAGGCTGAGCTTGCCCGGAAAGTAGTGGTAGACGAGCGGCCGCGATATCCCCGCGGCCGCCGCGATCTCGTCGATCGACACATCGTCGGGGGAGCGGTTGCTGAACAGCTCCAGGGCAACCCCGATCAGCTGCTGCCGCCGCTCCTCGACACCCATCCTGCGCCGCACCCCGGTTGTCATGCGGAACACCCTACTTCGGACCGGTCACAGGTCCAGGGCGAGGTGGCCGTCCTTCGCGCGCGATACGCACAGCAGCATCGAGTCCTCGCGCTCGGCGTCCGTGAGGAGCTCGTCGCGGTGGTCCACCTCGCCCGCCAGCACCCGGTGTTGGCAGGTTCCGCAGAACCCCTGCCCGCAGGAGTACGGGGTGTCCGGCAGCTCCCGGCGCACCGCGGCGAGCGCGGTCTCGGCCGCGCCCACCTCCACCGTGCGCCCCGAGCGCCGCAGTTCGAGCGTGAACGGCCGGGCGGGCCCGGGCGCCGAGGGGGCGAAGCGCTCCACCCGCACCGCCGCCGGGTCCGCGGCCGCCGCCATGACGGCCTGCACCAGCGGCTCCGGACCGCAGCAGTAGACCAGCGTGCCGGGCCCGGCCGCGGACAGGAACGACAGGTCGGGCAGGCCCGCCTCGTCCTCCGGGACGACGCTCACCCGGTCGCCGTGGACCGCCAGATCGGCCAGGAACGGCATCGAGGCCCGGGAGCGGCCCCCGTAGAGGAGGGTCCAGTCGGCGCCCGCCGCCGTGGCCGCCCGCAGCATCGGCAGGATCGGGGTGATGCCGATGCCGCCCGCGACGAACACGTACGAGGGGGCCGGGACCAGCTCGAACCGGTTGCGCGGCGCGCGCAGTTCCAGCTCGGCGCCCTCGGCCAGCCGGGCGTGCGCCTCGCGGGAGCCGCCGCGGCCGTCCTCGATCAGCCGGATCGCGATCGTGTACGTACCGGCGTCCGCCGGGTCGCCGCACAGGGAGTACTGGCGGACCAGGCCCGAGGGCAGGATGACGTCCACGTGCGCACCCGGGGTCCAGGCCGGGAGCTCCGGGGATTCCAGGGTCAGCCGGAGCACCCCCTCGGCCGGTTCGGTACGGGACGTGATCAGCGCGCGCAGCGGGCGGCGCGGCGAGTACCCCGAGACCGGGTTCTCCAGGGCCGGCAGCGGCCACAGCGGGGAGACCGCGATGCGGCGGCTCAGGGCGCGCTTGGCCACCCAGGCCGCGCCGGCCACGGCGGTGACCGCGAGGGCGCGCCTCATGCCGTCACCCGGCCGTTCACGCTGCCGGTCGCCCCGCCGTTCACGCCGCCGTTCGCGCCGCCGTTCGCGCCGGGGGAGGTGGCGAGGTAGGCCACCGCCTGGGCCGTCGATCCCTCCTGCGAGGGGTGGTAGGTGCGGGCGAGGTACGTCGGTATGGACTTCAGCATGGCGCCCGTCGACGGCAGGACGCCCTGCTGCCCCGCCCGGAAGAACTGCCCGAAGGAGGCCTTGCCGTCCACCAGGTGCGGGTCGTTCTCCATGAAGAAGCGGACCCCCCGCTGCCACAGGAAGACCAGCGCCGAGAAGGCGGTCGCCCAGGTCCGCGCGCGGCGCCGGTAGCCGCCGTCCACGTGCATGAAGAGGTCGAAGGCCACCGAGCGGTGCTCGACCTCCTCCGCCCCGTGCCAGCGCAGCAGATCGAGCATCATCGGATCGGCGCCGCGCCGGTCCAGCTCCTCCGCGTTCAGCACCCAGTCGCCCAGGAACGCCGTGTAGTGCTCGATGGCGGCGATCATCGCGACCCGCTCCATCAGCCACCAGCGGCGGGCCCGGCCCGGCGGCAGGGTCCTGTCGCCCAGCAGCTTCTCGAAGAGCCAGTCGACCTGCGCCGTGTAGGGGGTCGGGTCCAGCCCCAGCCGCTTCAGGTGGGGCAGTACCTCGTCGTGCGCGGCGGCGTGCATGGCCTCCTGGCCGATGAACCCCACCACGTCCGCGCGCAGTTGCTCGTCCTTGATGTACGGGAGCACCTGCTTGTAGACGTGCACGAACCACCGCTCACCCGCGGGGAGCAGCAGATGCAGCACATTGATCATGTGCCCGGCGAAGGGATCGTTCGGCAGCCAGTGGAGCGGGGTGTCCTCCCAGCCGAAGGACACGTTCCGGGGCCTCAGGTCCACGTGTTCCGACGCCACGGGGGCGGGCGCGAGCGGCGTATTAGACATGGCGTCAATGTACTGATGGGTAGCGGAGAGGAGAACCCCTCGGCGCGGACTTCTCTCAGCGCAGCGACCCGGCCTTCGTCCCGTCCGTCAGTTTGCCCGACAGATCGACCTGCGCACCGGCCGGGGCTTTGACCGCCAGCCGGTTCCCGTTCGCCGAACCGCTCACCCCGCCGCCCGACACCGACAGCGAGGCGAACTGCGCACTGCCCGCCGCCAGCACGTACCACTGGCCCGCACGCGACTTCCACAGCACGCCCGCCAGCACCCGCGGCTCCCGCGGCCCGCACGCCGGCGAACCCTCCGACCGGGCGGCCTGCGCGGCGAGCGGCGCGCCCGGCGCCAGGAACTGCGCCTGCACCCGGTCCGCCGCGCCCTGCCAGGTCTCGGCCCGCGTGCACAGCCACGTCGCCGTCCCGTCGCCCTCCGGCAGCGGCTGCTTGGCGTACGTCCACGCGTTGACCGTACGGACCCCGTGCGAGCGCACCGACGGCAGCAGGCAGGCGATCCGCGACCAGTCGCCCAGCTCCGCCCCCTCCGTCACATCGCGTTCGGCGCCCGGCGCGCCCGACGTGAGCCGGGCCGGGGTCAGCTCACCGAGGTCGGTGATCAGCCGGGTGGCACCGTCGCCGGTCAGGGCGAGGGCGTTCCAGCTGGTGCAGTTGCCCGCCGGAGCGGGGCTCGGCACCGGCGGGGTCACCCCGTCCGGAGTCGGCTTCAGCGCCACCGCGGGCTCGCCGGGCTTGAGCAGGTCCCGCCGGGCCGCACCGGTCACCCAAGGGGCCGTCAGATAGCGGACGTTGCCGTCGACCCGGCTCAGCACGAGGGCGGTCGCGGTGTCCGCCGAGGCGCCGTCGGTCCGGGCGAAGTCCAGGGCCGCGCCGGTGGCCCCGGCGAGCGGCTCGGCGTACCGGACCACGCGCAGCCCGTCGTACAGCAGGACCACGACGGCCTGGTCGACCGCGCCCGCGAACAGCAGCTGCGCCGGACCCATCGGCGGCCCGGACGGAGTTCCCGGCGTGGCCGAGACGACCACGGAGGAGCCCGGGCGGGCCCACACGGCCAGCGCCCGGCGCAGCAGCGCGGAGTCGCCGGCGCGGTCGCCGCGGGCCGGCCAGGCGGAGAAGTCCGTACGGGAGGACGTACGCCACAGCGCGGGCGCGGCCCGTACCAGCTTGCCGGGATCCAGTGCCTGCTCGGCCGCCGCGTTGCGCGAGTACAAGGGGGCGGCGGCCCCGTCCGAGCCCCAGCCGCCGCCCGGCAGCGCGAGCAGCGCCCCGCACGCCGCGAGGGCGACCCCGGCGGCCAGCGCGGCACGCGCGAGCCGGCGCCGCCGCAACAGGTCGGTGGGCCGGGCCTGGAGCACGCACGGGTCGAACTCCGGGGAGGCGAACAGGGCGTCGTTCGCCGGATCACCGGACTCCGCGACCGCGGCCGCCGGGTCCGCGACCCCCGCCTCGTCCAGCACCCGCAGCACCTCCGGCTCGGGCAGCCGCTCCAGCGCCCGCAGCACGCACGCGGCCCGGCCGGGACCGTCCAGGGTGGCCAGCCACTGGTCGAGGGCCAGCTCCTCCGCCCCGCCGGAACGGGGGAACAGCCGCAGCCCCCACACCTGCGGCAGCACCGGGGGCAGCTGCGCACGCCGCGGCAGGGCCCGGAAGGTCAGCGGAACCCCGGCCTCCAGGGCGGCGCGCAGCACGCGCAGCCGCACGTACGCGTAGCCCGCCTCACCCTCGCCGCCGCGCTGGCCCGGGACCCCGCCCCGCACGGCGGCCGCCCCCGCCCCGTCCCGCCGCCCGCGCGGCAGCGACCGCTGGACCAGCGAGTGGGCGGTGAGCACCCGGCGGTTGCGGCCGAAGGCGGGCGGCAGCACCAGGTAGGCGAGCCGCACCAGCCGCGGATAGTGCTCCACGATGGCGGCCTCGGCCTGCTCGACATCGGGACACGGGACGAGGGTGGCGGTATCCGGCGCAGTCACGTTCAGCAGAACGAGCGAATCGTCGGATGGTCACCCGTGCCCTGTGCACGCGCCCTCCCCGGTGTGCCCTCCCGCGACTACACCAGACGGGCGCGCAGGGCCTCGACCGTCTCGTCGGAGACGCCGAGCCCCTCGCGCACGTACTTCTCCATCGAGCCGTAGCGCGTCTCCACCTCGGCCAGCGCGGCCTCCAGGTAGGAGGGGAAGACGCCGATCAGCGCGAGCGCGATCTCCGGGTCCCCGCCGGCCGCCGTGAAGCCCTCGATCATCGGGGCGAAGGCCTGCTTGACCGCCGGATTCACCGACAGGTACTCGGCCATCAGCGTCTCGTCGTCGGCGCCGAGCAGCGACAGGATGACCGTGGCGCCCCAGCCGGTGCGGTCCTTGCCGGCCGTGCAGTGGAAGAGCAGCGGCCCGGCCGCCGGGTCGGCGGCCTCCGTGAGCAGCAGGCGGTACGCGGCCTGGGCGGAGGCCGAGTGCACGAAGGAGCGGTACACGTCGCCGAACAGGACCTGCGCCTTGCCGCCGCCCAGGTGCTCCTCCGCGACGACCGGGTCGGACAGCAGGTCCTTGAGCTGGGCGGCGGCGGGCATCCGGCCCGAGCCCGCGTTCACCTTGTCCGCCAGCACGTCGGCGACCAGGAGCCGGGCTCCGGCCGGCACCCGGTCGGGGCGGTCGGCGCGCTCGGCGTCGGTGCGGAAGTCGATGACCGTCCGCAGCCCCAGCGCGGCCACCACCGGGTCCGCGCCGAGGTCGAGCCGGTCGAGCTGGCCGGAGCGCAGCACCAGGCCGGGACGGACGGTGCGGCCGCCGGAGAGCGGGGTGCCGCCGAGGTCGCGGAGGTTGGCGACGGTGGCGGCGGGGGTGGGGGTGGCGGTCATCGTGGTGGCTCCAGGTGATTCATGCAGTTCATGCAATTTTCAGATGTTTCGCATCGGAAAGACAATCGAGGGCCAGTGAGACCCCGACGCCGATACCGAGCGCCGCCAGATGCCCGGCGTCCGTGAAGGTCCGCCCCCGTGTGACGACCGGCGCCGCGGCGAGCGCCAGCAGCCCGACCCGGGCGGTCGTGCGGACCACCCCGCGCGGCAGGGCCGAGGTCAGCGCACCGAGTACGGCGTTGAACCCGTAGCTCGTCCCCACGTCCAGCGCGCGTCGCGTGCCCGGATCGGTCGTCCTGCGCAGGACGCCGTATACGAGGAGGGTCGCCGAGGCGTGCCCGAACAGGAACACCGCGGCCGTCCACCAGGCGCCGTACGCGTACTCGGCGTATCCGAGGACGGCGACGAGCAGCAGCGCGTACGGCAGGGGCATGGGCTCTTCGACGACGAGAGCGCTGGTCAGCAGCGTCTCCCAGCGACCGGCGGCGAGATTGTCGACATTCGTCGAGCACTCCCGGAGCAGTCGCTCCCGCCCCTCCTGCCCCAGCCGCTCCAGCGCGTACGCCCCGAGCTGGACCCCGCCCGCGTACACGGCTCCCAGTGGCATTGGCTTCACCCGCCCATGATCGGATACGGCCCTCTGGCGGACACCACCGGGCCCCGTGCGAGCATGTTCCGGCCATGTCCCAGCCCCCCGCGCCGATGCGCGCCACGCGAGCCGCGATGTTCGCGGCGGTGTGTACGGCTTTGGGTGCGGTGGGGCATTCGTGCATGTCCGGCACCGATGTTCCCTTGGCAGGGCTTCCGGGTGCTTTCGCGGTGACCGGCGCACTGGCCTGGGCCGCCGCCGGCCGCCGGCGCGGACCGGTCGGGATCGCCGCCGCGGTGCTCACCGTCCAGGGACTGCTGCACCTCCTCTTCTCCGGGAGCCGGGCGGCGAAGCCCGCGCCCGGCGCGATGCACCACCACATGACCGGCATGCACGGTATGCCCGGCATGCACGGGGGCGGGACGGCTCCCGAAGCGTCCGGCGGCATCGCCGACATCGCCGGCATGGCCGGGCACGGCGGAGTCGGCATGATCGCCGCGCACGCGCTGGCCGGACTGTTCTGCGCCGCCTGGCTGGCGTGGGGCGAGGCCGCCGTCTTCCGGCTGGCCCGGACCCTGGGCGCCGCCGCACTGCACGCGGCCCGGCCGCTGTCCCGCGCGCTCGCCCTGGCCGGGGCGAGCGCGGCCGCCGCCCCGCCGGTCCCGCCCGCGCCCCGGCCCTCGTACGAGCGGCCGCGCAGCCTGCGCGGGGCCGTGCACGCCTACGCCGTGGTGCGGCGCGGCCCGCCCGCGGACCGAGCCTTCCGCACCACGGCCCCCGGCCGTCCTGCCCGCGCCTGAGCGAGGGGGCGAGGCCCGGGGTCGACTCCCCATGCCTCCGCCAACACCGAGGACCACCATGTCCCTTGACGACGCCCAGGACGTCCGGACCCCGGACGCCGCATCCACCGACCCGGCCGCGATATCGACCGCGGCCGGCCCATCCGAACCGGTCGGCACGCCCGACCCGGCCGACTCGGCTGACCTGCCCGACCCGGCCGACGCCGCCAAGCGCCGCAGCGGCGGCTGGGCCGCCCTGCGGCCGCTGCTCCTGCGCGTGCACTTCTACGCGGGCCTGCTGATCGCCCCGCTGCTGTTCCTCACCGCCGCCACCGGCCTGCTCTACGCCGCCTCGTGGCAGGCCGAGAAGATCGTCTACGCCGACGAGCTGACCGTCGCCCGCGTCGGCGAGAGCGCCCTGCCGCTCAGCGCCCAGGTGGAGGCGGCCAAGGGCGCCGCGCCCCAGGGCGAGATCGTGTCCGTGTGGCCCGCGCCCGAGGCCGAGGCGACCACCCGGGTGATCATGGAGAGCGAGGGGCTCCCCGCGGGCGAGACCCTCACCGTGTTCGTCGACCCGTATACGGCCGAGGTACGCGGACAGCTCGCCACCTCCGGCGACGCACTGCCGCTGCGGGCCTGGCTGAGCGAGTTCCACGCCAGCCTCCAGCTCGGGGAGTTCGGCCGGAACTACAGCGAACTCGCCGCGAGCTGGCTGTGGGTGGTCGCCCTCGGCGGACTCGCCCTGTGGATCGGCCGCCGCCGCAAGCGCACGGCAGAACTCGTCCTCCCGGACCGCAGGGCCTCCGGCCGGCGCCGGACCCTGTCCTGGCACGGCGCCGTCGGGCTCTGGTCGGCCGCCGGACTCGTCGTCCTCTCCGCCACGGGCCTGACCTGGTCGAAGTACGCCGGTGAGAACATCGGGCAGCTCCAGGACTCCCTCGGCGGGGCCACCCCGGCCGTCTCCGCCCAGCTGAACCCGGGCGCGGAAACGGGCGGCGCGTCGGGGCACCTCCCAGCGGTAGCTGGGGGAGAGCATGCGGGGCACACCATGCCCGAGGGCACCGAGATGCCCCCGCCCGCGCCCACGGCGGACATCGGCATCGACCGGGCCGTGGAGGCCGCCCGGGCCGCCGGGGTCACCGAGAGCCTCCGCGTGACCCTGCCCGCCAAGGGCAAGGGGTACGTGGTCAAGGAGCAGGACAAGCAGGTGCCCGTACACCTGGACGCGGTCGCCGTCGACCCTGCCGACGGCCGGGTCATGGACGAACTGCGCTTCGCCGACTACCCCGTGCTCGCCCAGATGACCCGCTTCGGCATCGACCTGCACATGGGCCTGACCTTCGGGCTCGCCAACCAGATCGCGCTGGCCGCACTCGCCCTCGGGCTGATGTTCCTCGTCTTCTGGGGCTACCGGATGTGGTGGCTGCGCCGCCCGACCAAGGACCGCAGGCTCTCCGTCGGCCGCGCCCAACCGCGCGGTGCCTGGCGGAAGCTGCCGGTGACCGTGGTGCTGCCGCTGGCCGCGGTGACCGCCGTGGTCGGCTGGTTCGTGCCGATGCTCGGGATCAGCCTGCTCGTGTTCCTGGCGTTCGACCTGCTGCTCGGCTTCGCCGCCGCGCGCCGGGCCAAGGCCGGGTAGCACGGGTAGTACGGGTAGAACGGCGTAGTACGTCGTCGTACGGCCGCCGGGCCCGTACTCCGCTCGGGAGTACGGGCCCGGCGCGCAAGCTCAGGGCGCGTACTTGTAACCCACCCGGCGCACGGTCTGGATGGCACCGCGGTGCGCGGCACCCAGCTTGCGGCGCAGGCGGGCGATGTGGACGTCCACGGTCCGGCCGTCGCCGACATGGCCGTAGCCCCAGACCGTGGTGACCAACTGGTCCCGGCTGTGCACCCGGTGCGGGTGCTTCACCAGGTGGGCCAGGAGTTCGAACTCCAGGTAGGTCAGGTCGAGCACCCGACCGTCGACCTCGGCGGTGCGCCGGGCCGCATCGATGCGGACCAGGGCGTCGCCGTCCGGTGGGGACGGGACGGGCGGTACGGACGGTACGGGCGGTACGGACGGGACGGGCGCCGCCGGGGCGGCCACGGCGTGCGGGGTGAAAGCGAGCGGCTGCTGCTGGTCGGCAGGCACCAGGACCAGGTAGCCGACCATCGGCGGCCGGCCCGGCAGCGCCGGGAGCGTGTGCTGGGGCGCGGGCAGCCAGGTGGCACCGGGCGGAAGCAGGTCCGCCACCGGGGATGCTTCGTCCCGGTCCACGGACCGCAGCCGGTGGCGCGGACCGGGCGGGAAGGTCAGGTGGGCGGGGGCGGTCGCAGCGGAGGTCAGGGAGCGGGTGTTCGCCATGAGTGGTCAGCTCTTTCACGCGGAGGAGTCGGCAGGAGACGTGCGTACGTACGTCATCGGTGTCGTTCCGCGCAGACCGAAGGCCTGGGGCAGCTCGGCTGGGAGATCCCGGAGGCTTTAGAGGGCCGGCGCGTTCTTCGCGCGGCAACACACCCGGTCGAAATCGTGGTCCTGACGGGAGGGCCAGAACGGCTCGAGGTCGCTGCGACCTGACGAGGTGTACGAGTGGCTGGCCATGGTGCCATTCAAGCAGACGCGTCGGCCCGGGGGCAGGGCGCGTCTCACCTGATGGAGTGGAATCCCATATTCCCTCCAGCGACTCGCCTCAACAAGGGACATAACGCGGCGACGCCCGCCAGGCCTGGAGGGGCATGGCGGGCGTCGACAGCGTGCAGGTAGTGAGTTGGAGCGTGAAGCGGGGCTGAGGCCTGTGCCTAGACCAGGCCGTCCTTCTCCAGGCCCGTGCAGCAGGTGTCCGTGATGAGACGGGTCACCACGTACGGGTCCACGTTGGCGTTCGGGCGGCGGTCCTCGATGTAGCCCTTGCCGTCCTTCTCCACCTGCCACGGGATGCGGACCGAGGCGCCGCGGTCCGAGACGCCGTAGCTGAACTCGTTCCACGGGGCGGTCTCGTGCAGACCCGTCAGGCGCTCGTCGATGCCGGCGCCGTAGTTCTTCACGTGGTCGAGCGGCTTGCTGCCCTCGCCCAGCGCCTCGCACGCGGAGATGATCGCGGGGTAGCTCTCGCGCATCGCCTTCGTGGAGAAGTTGGTGTGCGCGCCCGCGCCGTTCCAGTCGCCCTTGACCGGCTTCGGGTTCAGCGTCGCGGAGACGTTGAAGTCCTCGGCGGTGCGGTAGAGCAGCCAGCGCGCGATCCACAGCTGGTCGGAGACCTCCAGCGGGCCCACGGGACCGACCTGGAACTCCCACTGGCCGGGCATGACCTCGGCGTTGATGCCGGAGATGCTCAGGCCCGCCGCCAGGCAGTGGTCCAGGTGCTTCTCGACGATCTCGCGGCCGAAGATCTCGTCCGAGCCGACGCCGCAGTAGTAGCCGCCCTGCGCGGCCGGGAAGCCGTTGACCGGGAAGCCGAGCGGGCGGGTGCCGTCGAAGAAGGTGTACTCCTGCTCGATGCCGAAGATCGGCTCCTGCCCCGCGAACTTCTCGGCGATGGGACGCAGCAGGGCGCGGGTGTTCGACTCGTGCGGGGTCATGTCGATGTTCATGACCTCGCACAGCACGAGGACGTTGTCCCCGCCGCGGATCGGGTCCGGGCAGGAGAAGACCGGCTGGAGGACGCGGTCGGAGGCGTGGCCCTCGGCCTGGTTCGTGCTCGATCCGTCGAAGCCCCAGATCGGCAGCGCGTCGCCGTCGGCCAGGATCTTCGTCTTGGAGCGAAGCTTCGCCGTCGGCTCGGTGCCGTCGATCCAGATGTACTCAGCCTTGTAGCTCACGGGCCCCATCCTCAGACTCTGCGGGTGCTGCTGGTCGCTGCTTCATCGCTGCGGTGATGACCGCAGCGTGCCCGCCCGCGATTTCCCTTCCGTTGCCCATGTGTGAACCCCGTGTTACCGAGGTTTGCGCCGCAGGTCGAGTGGGTTGTGCGGGTGGGTCGCGGGTTGCGGGAGGTACACCTGTCCGAGTGGGGCAGACTGGGCGGGTGAGCATTTTGTCTGATGTGACCTCTGCCGGAGAGCCTGCCGTGAGCCCGGCCGCGAGCCCGGCCGCGAGCCCGGCCGCGCGTGTCGCCGAGAGTGCCGCCGCAGGTCGCCGACCCCGGGTCGGACTGCTGGGCACCGGGCCCTGGGCGCACCGTACCCACGCCCCCGCGCTCGCCGCGCACACCGGCTCGGAGTTCGCGGGAGTATGGGGCCGCCGCCCCGAGGCCGCCGCCGAGCTGGCGCAGGAGTACGGGGTGAAGGTGTACGAAGACCCCGACGAGCTGTTCGCCGACTGTGACGCCGTGGCCTTCGCCCTGCCACCGGACGTCCAGGCCCCGCTCGCCGTGCGCGCGGCCGCCGCCGGCTGTCACCTGCTGCTCGACAAACCCGTCGCGACGACCGTCGAGGACGCCCGGGCCGTCGCCGACGCCGCTGCGCGGCACCAGGTCGCCTCCGTGGTCTTCTTCACCCTCCGCTTCGCCGAGCCCACCGCGGGCTGGGTCGCGGAACGGGCCGCCCGCCCCGGCTGGTTCACCGCGGCCGCCCACTGGCTCGGCGCCGTCTTCCCGCCCGACGGCACGCCCAGCGCCTACGCCGCCTCGCCGTGGCGCAAGGCCAAGGGCGGGCTGTGGGACGTCGGCCCGCACGCGCTCTCCGTCCTGGTCCCGATCCTCGGCGAAGTCACCTCGGTCAGTGCCACCCGCGGCCCCTCCGACGTGGTCCAGCTCGCCCTGCGGCACGCCTCCGGCGCCGCCAGCACCGCCGTGCTCAGCCTGGGCGCGCCGAAAGCGGCGGCCGGGGTGGGGCTGGAGCTGCGCGGGACCGAGGGCATCCACACGCTGCCCGGCTGGAACGACGTACCGGGCGCCTACGGGCGCGCCTTGGACGCGCTGCTCACCGCGGCCCGGACGGGCGTGCCGGACCCGCGGGGCGCGGAGTTCGGCGCCCGGGTGACGGAGATCCTGGCGGAGGCGGAGGCACAGCTGCCGGATTGAGGTGGTTCTCGTTCCCTGCTGCTCTGTGGGGCTCCCCCTCTACCTACTGCTTCGTTTCCCTATTTGATGAGGGCGTTGGCCACGATGATGGCCAGCCCGATCGTGGCGTCGGCCAGGCCGATGAGCAGCGAGGAGCGCAGCCGGTAGCCGACCCGGATGGCCACGAACGAGCCCCAGGCGAACAGCAGGGCGGTGTTCAGGCCGAGACCGACGGCGGTCACGCCGTACGAGTCCCAGCCGGCCAGTCCGGCGAGGACGAGGAGCAGCACGGTGGGAAGGGTGGCCGCGATCATCGGCCACTCGTTCCACAGGGCCCGGAGCAGCAGCCGCCACCGGTGTCCTGCGGAGCCCTGCTGATGGGTGGCCATGTGGTGCGAGTAGCCGTGCGCGAGCCCGGCGGTGGCCGCGGTGACGAGCACCCAGCTGGCGTCGTAGAACGGGGTGTAGTCCCCACCCTCCTGGTCCAGCGCGGCCAACAGCCCACTGGCCAGCACCGTCCCGTACACCCCACCGAACATCCAGTCGGCCGCACGGCGGGGCGGCGGAAACGGCGCGGAAGGGGGAGGGGGAGGTGGTGTGGGAGGGGGAGAGGGAGGGGGCGTGGAAGGGGGTGGTGTGGGAGGAGGTGTGGGGGTAGGTGGGCTGGGCTGCTGGTGGTCCACTCCGGGTCCTTTGATGCGATACGCACCGATTTGGTGCTGGTGTCACCCTACGGGTGCGTGGGTGAGGGCGGAGTGAACGGCCGGGCGAGGTGCGAGGTGAGCGGGCGGTCGGGGGCTTCGGGGGCCTGATTCCCTCGGGGCTCATCAGAGAGGGTTTGGGGGTTTCCCGTCAGTCCCACTGTCTCTCCGGGTCGGGCCGGCCTGTCAAGGGCGCTCCTTCGTCGCGTCGCTTCGCGATGTCGCTGCGCTCCACCCTTGACAGGCCGTCCCGCCCCGGAAAGCCAAGGACTGTCGGGAAGCCCCCAAAAGAACGGTCCACTGGTTCACGATCACGGGCAGGGGCCATCAGGGATCCAGGACCTGGTCGCGGGTGGCCCACCCCCACCCGGGCCAGCCGGAAAGCCGGGGGCGGGGCGCTGCCTGCGCGTCCGATCGCTACGCGCTCCTCAGGTCTCAGCGTCCG
The DNA here is from genome assembly GCF_055588085.1 of Streptomyces sp. NPDC046303. Taxonomy (NCBI): domain Bacteria; kingdom Bacillati; phylum Actinomycetota; class Actinomycetes; order Kitasatosporales; family Streptomycetaceae; genus Streptomyces; species Streptomyces sp. NPDC046303. The sequence goes on along the minus strand of NZ_JBVJFA010000011.1, from coordinate 163,878 downwards.
GCGGCCGTCCGGGGTCCTACCCGCACCAGAAGTCGACGAGAAGCACCTGGGAAGGCGGTAGGGCGCATCAGATCGCTACGCGCTCCTCTTTGACGGCGACTGACGCTCGCGGAAAATGACACGCGGTGTCGGAACCTGCTCTGAAAGGGTGGCGCGTTAGCCAGGAGTCCCCGCAGTTCGTCGCAGGAGTGAGTTGTGATCCCACCCCGTCTGGTCCCGCTGGTGCAGCAGTTCGACTTCGCGCGTGAGCGCCTCACCAACCGCATGTCAGGACCGGTCATGGACAGTGGCGACGGGACGGACACCAAGGTCGGGCCCATGACCGGCGAGGAATACCTGTGGGAGCCGGTGGCGGGGTGCTGGTCGGTGCGGCGGCGAACTGAGGGGCCCGGCCCGCGTGCCACGCTCCTCGCCGGTACCGGCGAATGGGGCCGTGACGCGGCTACTTACCCGCACCCCTGGCCGCCGCCCTTCACCACCATCGCGTGGCGCCTCAGCCACCTCAGCGAAATGCTGACCCTGCGCGCCGACCACACCGCCGGCAGCCGCACGCGGACCCGCGACGACTATCCCGTCACCGGGGACGCGGAGGAGGCAGTCGCCGCATTCGACACCGCAGCCGCCGCATGGCGGAAGGCACTGCTGAGCGTCGACGACGCCGCACTCGACACCGTGGGGTACTGCACCTACCCACACGGCAGCGACGCGGAAGAACCCTTCATCGACATCGCCTGGTGGGTCAACCAGGAGGTACTGCACCACGGAGCCGAGATCGCCCTCCTCCGCGACCTCCACCGCGAACGCCACCACTGACCAGCCCTTTCACCGGGTCATCTCCCCTCCCCAGGTGCTTCTCATCACCCTCTGGTGCGGGTAGGACCCCAGGCGGCCGTCGGACGCCGAGACAAGAGGAGCGCGTAGCGATCGGACGCGCCCACCCCCTCCCCAGGTGCTTCTCATCACCCTCCGGTGGGGGTAGGACCCCAGGCGGCCGTCGGACGCCGAGACAAGAGGAGCGCGTAGCGATCGGACGCGCCCACCCCCTCCCCAGGTGCTTCTCATCACCCT
>NZ_JBVJFA010000011.1:153898-162711 GCF_055588085.1 Streptomyces sp. NPDC046303 | reverse complement strand
TCCGGTGGGGGTAGGACCCCAGGCGGCCGTCGGACGCTGAGACGTGAGGAGCGCGTAGCGATCTGGCGCGCATGTCGGCCCAGCGCCCTGCCCCCGGCTTTCCGGCTGGCCCGGGTGGGGGTGTGCCACCCGTGCCCAGGCCTTGCATCGCTGATGCCCCTGCCTGGTTATCGTGAACCAGTGGACCGTTCTTTTGGGGGCTTCCCGACAGTCCTTGGCTTTCCGGGGCGGGACGGTCTGTCAAGGGTGGCCGAAGGCCATCGCGCAGCGACGCGACCGAAGGGAGCGCCCTTGACAGGCCGTCCCGCCCCGGAGAGACAGTGGGACTGACGGGAAACCCCCAAACCCTCCCTGATGGGCATTCCGGGAATCAGGCCCCCGAAGCCCCCGACCAACCGGACACCGAACCCACCCCCACCACCCCCGCCAGGACCTCCACCGCCCTCGCGAAGGCCGCGTTGGGGGGTGCCGCGTATCCGACCACCAGGCCTTCGCGGGGCGGGGTCGGGTCCGCTCGGTGTTGGTAGGACGAGAGGCCGTCCAGGGACAGGCCCGCCGCCCGGGCCGCCGACAAGGCCGGGGCCTCGGCGCCCGGCGGGAGTTCCAGGACCGCGTGGAGGCCGGCCGAGATGCCGGTCACCTGGATGTCCGGGGCCCGCGCGGCCAGTACGGAAACCAGCTGGTCACGCCGTTCCCGGTAGCGCTTCCGCATCCGGCGGACATGCCGGTCGTACGCGCCGCAGTCGATGAAGTCGGCCAGCGCCAGCTGGTCCAGCGCGCTCGCCCAGGACTCCCGCTGCCCCTTCGCCGCCAGGACCTCGTCGATCAGCCGGTCCGGCAGGACCAGCCAGCCGAGCCGGAGCGCGGGCGAGAGGCTCTTGCTCAGCGAGCCCGCGTACACCACGTGCTCCGGCGCCAGGCCCTGCACGGCGCCGACCGGTTTGCGGTCATAGCGGAACTCCCCGTCGTAGTCGTCCTCCACGATCACGCCGCCGGTCGTACGGGCCCATTCCACGGCGGCGGCGCGCCGCGCGGGCAGCAGGCGCCCCCCGGTCGGGAACTGGTGCGCCGGGGTGAGCAGCAACGTACGGGCCCGGGAGGGGAGTTCCTCCGTCCGGGCGCCGTCCTCATCGACCGCCACGGGGTGCGGGCGGACCCCGGCGGCGTCCAGGATGCCGTGGTGGAAGGGAAGTCCGTACGCCTCGACGGCCCAGTCCCGGGGCCGGACGGACGCGAGGAGCCGCAGTCCGTTGGCGAAGCCGGAACAGACCACGATGTTCTCCGGGCCGGTACGTACGCCCCGTGCCCGGGACAGATAGGCGGCCAGTGCCCGCCGCAGCTCGGGCCGGCCGCGCGGATCGCCGGGGCCGAAGGCCTCGGTGGGCGCCCCGGCCAGGGCCCGCCGGGCGCTGGCGGCCCACGGGCCCCGGGGGAAGGAGGCGGGGTCGGGCTTGCCTTGGAGCAGGTCGTAGCGCGGACCCGTGGGCGCGGCGGTCAGCGGGCCCGAGCCCGCGCCGCGTTCACCGCCGCGTTCGGCGACTCCTCCAGCGACTCCTCCAGCGACTCCTCCAGCGACTCGTTCGGCGACTCCTCCAGCAACGCGTCCAGCGACTCGCTCTCCGCCGCGTTCCGCGGCCCCCTCCGCCACTCGGGTCCCCGAACCCTGACGGGCGGTGAACCAGCCCTCGGCGACCAGTTCCGCGTACGCGTCGGCGACGGCGCTCCGGGCCAGTCCGAGGTCGGCGGCCAGCGTCCGGTACGGCGGCAGCCGCGTCCCGGCGGCCAGCCGCCCGCTGCGGACGGCGCTGCGCAGGGCCTGAGCGAGGGCGGTCCGCCGGGCTCCTTCGGCGGGGAGGTCGAGGTGCAGGTCGGTGCCCGTGCCGCCGTCGTCGCCCCTCCCGCCCTCGGCGGCCGTCATGCGTCCGCCTCAGGTACGAACACGGCGTGCGTGGCCGTCAGGAAGCGGCGGACGGTGTCCCGTTCGTGGGCGTCGAATGAGTCCAGTACCCGCAGCACCCCGTCGATCAGCGGGCCGAAGAACTCCCGGCCCAGCCGGATCGCCTCCGGCTCCACACGCAGCAGGACCCGGCGCCGGTCGCGGTCGTCGCGTATGCGCGCCACGTGACCGAGCCGTTCCAGCCGGTCGATCAGCGCCGTCGTGCCTGCCGAGTTGAGGCCGAGCCGGGCGCCGAGCAGGCCCGCCGTGGCCGCCTCGCCGGCGCGGGCCGCGTCCAGCAGGCAGATCAGGGCCCGTACATCGGTGGGGTGCATGCCGTTGCGGGCCGCGAACTCCGCCTGGCGCAGGCCGAACTCGACGGTCACGGCCCGCAGCAGATGCACCAACTGCAGATTCTCTGGTTCCTGGTTGTCGCTCACACAGCCCTCCGCCTAATATCTCTCGTTGAACGAGATTATCGCCCAACGAGGTATTGGAGCCAGCCGTGTCCCGGACGCCTCTCTTCCGTACCACCTCCTTCCGTACCGCCTACGACGCGGTCCTGGCCCAGTGGCCCGGGCGGGTCGACACCGTCGACCTTCCCACCCCCTACGGCCTCACCCGCGTCAACAGCTGCGGCCCCGCCGGCGCCCCGCCGCTGGTGCTGCTGCCCGGCGGGGGTGCCGCCTCCGTGGTCTGGGGGGCCTGCGCCGGCGCCGGGCTCGCGCGCACCCACCGGCTGCACGCCGTGGACCTGGTGGGGGAACCCGGGTTCAGTGCCCCGGAGCCCGGGAGGGCGATCCGGACCGCCGGGGACCTCGTCGGCTGGCTGGACGCGGTGATCGACGGGCTCGGCCCGCGCGGCCCCGTCGCGCTCGGCGGTCACTCGTACGGAGCCTGGATCGCCTCCCACTACGCGGCCGCGCGGCCCGCCCGGCTCGGCCGCCTCGTGCTGCTCGACCCGACCCAGGTCTTCGCCGGGCTCCGTCCCGGCTACGTGCTGCGCGCGCTGCCCATGCTGGTGCGGCCCAGCCCGCAGCGGATCCGCTCCTTCCTCGCCTGGGAGAGCGGCGGAGCCGCGCTCGACCCGGCCTGGCTGCGGCTCCAGGACGAGACCGCCCGCTTCCCCACCGTCCGGCCGGTCACCGGGCCGCGCCCGGACCTGACGGTCCTCGCGCACCTGTCGGCCCCGACCCCGACCCCGACCGCGGCCCCGACCGCGACCGCGACCGCGCCCCCGTCCTTGCCCCCGACCTCGACCTCGACCCCGACCCCGTCCCCGGTCCCCGTCCACGTCCTGTTCGCCGGGCGCGCCCGCTGCCACGACGCCGAGCGGGCGGCCCGGGCCGCGCGCCGGGTGCTCCCGGACGCGCGGGTCGACGTACTGCCCGGGGTCTCGCACCACGCGATGCCGCTGACGGCGGCCGAGGAGATCGCCCGCTTCGTGGCGTCCGGCCGGGCCGACTTCGAGATGTGATCACCGCCCGGACGTCCGCCCGTCGTACCCGGGGCGGACTGCCTCCGGCCCGGCCGCCCGGCACCCCCCGCTCGCGGGCGGTCAGAGTGCCGTGCGCTCCACGGGGATCCACAGCTCCGCGTCCGCCTGTGCCCCGTCCTGCGACAGCCGGGTCCGCAGGATCTCGGGCCCCGGCCGGCTCTGGTAGGGATGGGACGGGAACCACTGCGTGAACACGTCCCGCCACAGGTACTGGAGCGTCTGCGGGAACGGGCCAGAGCTCTCGAACACGGCCCACGTCCCGGCCGCGACGGTGAGCGCGTCCATGTCCTCGGGCACCGCGGCGCGCGTCACCACGCCGTGGTAGTAGTCGAGTTCGGTTCCCTCGGCACGACTGTCGTCCAGATCGTCGCTCGCCGAGATGATCCCCTGCGGCTCCTGATCGGACAAGCTCTCGATGCGCCGCAGCGTCTCCCGGTCGATCCCCCGGATGAAGGCGGCGATGGCCGGGTTCACCCCCTCATGTACGAGCGGGACGCGCGCCTTCCTGCCGACCACACGGAACTCGTCCTTCTCCACGACCTTGTACTGCATGCTGCTTCTCCCTTCGACGACGAGGCGGAAGGACATCCGAGGCTGGGACTGCAGGCCGGCACCGGTCCGCCTGACCTCACCGGGGCCGACGCCGTGCATGGCGCGGAACGCACGCGCGAACGCCTCCCCCGAGGTGTAGCCGTAGCGCACCGCGACCTCCAGCAGCGTCCGCTCCCCGCCCAGCACTTCGGCACCGGCGACCGTCAGCCGCCTGCGCCGGACGTACTGCGAGAGCGGCATCCCCGCCAACGCGGAGAACAGCCGCCGGAAGTGGTACTCCGACATCACCGCGATCCGCGCCAGGTCGGCCACGTCGATCTGCTGATCGAGGTGGCACTCGATGTGCTCCATGGCCTGGTTCAGCCGCTCCAGCACCCCGGTCTCCTTCCCTTTCGACCCTCACGTTAGGAAGGACCCACCCTGTCGGACCCGACATCCTGTGCCCGGTCCGGTCGGGTGCGCCGGGCCCCCGCCGCGCCCCCGCCGACCCGGGCGCACCGTCGGCCTGGGGTGCGGGTGACCGCGCTAGCCGCCCTTGCGGGACAGGGCCTCGCGGACGGCCTCCTCGGAGCGGGCCACCACCGCCGTGCCGTCATCGGCGGTGATGATCGGGCGCTGGATCAGCTTCGGGTGCGCGGCCAGGTGTGCGATCCACCGTGCTCGCGCGGCGTCGGTCTCCTCGCGCGGCAGGTCGCGTACGCCGGTCTCCTTCGCCTGGGGGTCCGAGGTGCGCGTGATGTCCCACGGCTCCAGCCCGAGGCGGCCGAGCACCTCGCGGATCTCGTCCTCGGAGGGCACGTCCTCCAGGTAGCGGCGCACGGTGTAGTCGGCGCCCTCGGCGTCCAGCAGGGTCAGCGCGCTGCGGCACTTCGAACAGGCGGGATTGATCCAGATCTCCATACCGCCCAGCGTATCGACGGCCGGTCCGGCCAGGGCTTTTGTCAGTGGTGCCCAGTAAAATCGAGGGAGAACGACAGGAAGCCAACTACCGTTTGGGAGGCTGTAGATGGCCACTGCCACCACCATTCAGCACGTCAAGAAGAAGCCGCTGCCGGCGGGCCTGCCCCGCGAGTGGTACGAGACGCACAACCGCCGTCTCAAGGCGATGCGCCTGGCGATATCCCTGCTCGATTCGGGGACGTACGACGCCCGGCGCGCCACCAACCGGAAGATCCGGACGATGGCCGTCCGGACGGGTATCCACCGGCCGTCCAACGTCACTTGCAAGATGGTCCGCGCCTTCATTCAGGCGGCGTGACCGAGGCGGCGTGACCGGGGCGGCGTGACCGAGGCGGCGTGACCGGGCGGCTGACCGAGGCGGTGTGACCGGGGCGTGGTGAGCCCGGCGGCGTGAACCGGCCGTGCCGTGCCGGGCCGGGCGTCGGCCCGCCGGGGTGGAGGCCCCGGCGGGGCGGCGTCGGTGACCGATGGTCACCCTCACTTCTCGTTGAAGATGATCTCCCTGGCCGGGCGGGTCATCTTCACGGTGCTGTCGGTGACCTCGACGATGTGGTGCAGACCCTTGTACAGCCGCTCGGTGTCCGGGAGGAGCCGGTACTCGTCGTCCATGATCCCGGCCAGGAAGGCGCGGAAGCAGGCCATGGACGCGGGGCTGCCGGTGAAGTCCAGGTAGTCCTTCAGCCGGCGGAACAGCTTCGGCAGGATCACCGCTCCGGTCTTGTCGTGCGTGATCGACTCCATCATGGTGACCGTCGCCCCGAAGAGGGTCCTGTCGACCGCCCACACGCCCTTGCCCTCCGCCCTCGCCTTCTCCGAGGCCTCGGTGAGCACCTCGCGCAGGTACACCGGCAGGCCCGAGTAGAAGGTCGGGTAGGCCAGGCCGGACAGGAGCAGGTGGTAGTTGGCGGTCTTCTTCAGCAGGTCGTCGCTGACGTTCGTCCAGTAGCCGCTGTACACGGGCGCGGTGCCCCTGCCGGCGAAGGCCACGCAGCGGCCGAAGGCGTCGGCGCCCCGGGTGAGGATCCAGCCGGGCACGCTGTCCGGCGAGGTGGCGACGGTCTCGTCGTCGTCGCGCAGGACCGTCTTGAACTCGAGGAACTTCAGCATCGCGTCCGCGGCCGCGTGGGCGAGGCCCCGCGGCTGGTGCTGCACGCTTCCCCGATCGCCGTAGTGGGTCTCCAGGGCGTCGACCGCTTCGAGCCGGACGGTTCCGCGGCCGTCGGCCTTCGGCACGATCTGGCCACCGGGCACGAGTTTCCAGTCGGCCACGTTGTCCGGGATGAACGGGAGGGTGTCGCCGTCCGGCTTGGCGCCGCCCTCCACCTTGAACTTTCCACTGATCAGCAGCATGGCCATGGTGGCTCCCGTCCAGGTTCCAGGCATCACGGTGCGTGTGTGATCGTTACGCACGGTACACATCGGGGCCGTCGGGTGACAGCAGCAGCAGGGCCACGTCGTCGCGCGGTCCGCCGTCCGTGAACGCGACGAGGTCCCGCCAGACGGCCCCGACCAGTCCCGCCGGGTCCCGCGCGACCACCGTCAGCCGCGTGGCCAGGGGGTAGAAGTGCCCCGTCGCGTCGCGGGCCTCGGTCACCCCGTCGGTGTGCAGCAGGAAGCGGTCCCCGGCGTGCACCGCCACCTCCGCCACGGGGGGCGGTTCCGGCCGCGCGAGACCCAGGCCCAGCGGCGGGCCCGGCTCCACGGCCACCTCCTCGACCGCCGGCCCGCGCAGGCGCAGCGCGGGCGGATGCCCGCACGAGACGAGCCGTACGAGGTCCCGTCCCGGCGGGAACTCCAGCAGCAGGGCCGTCGCGAACAGCTCGGGCTGCCCGTCGGGGGCGGCCGCCGCGTCCGACGCCAGCCGCCGGTCCAGCCGGGCCGCGACCGCCGCCAGTTCCGTGTCGTCCAGCACCCCCTCCCGGAAGGCGCCCAGCAGCGCCGCCACCGTGCCGACCGCTGCCAGGCCGTGCCCCTGGACGTCCGCGACCAGCGCCCGGACCCCGTACGGCCCGGCCCGTACGTCGTACAGGTCGCCGCCGACCAGGGTGCCGCGCTGCGCCGCCCGGTAGAGGCCGGAGCAGCGCACCGGCCCCACCCGTTCCGGGACCGGCGGGAGGACCGCCAGCTGCGCCGCCTCCGCCACCGTTCGTACGCTGACCAGCTGCGCGTCCCGGCGCCGCCGCACCCAGGCGATCACCACGCTCAGCAGCCCGACGGTGGCCACCGTGGCAAGGTCGGACCCCTGGGCGTGGGCGATGCCGAGGCTCGGCACCCCGAGCAGTACGAGGACGAGGGCGGCGAAGAACGCGGTCCCGGCCGCCCCGTACGCGAAGGCGGCCACCGGGGGCAGGCCCGCCAGGAAGTAGCCGAGTTCCACGTCGCCCGGGGTGAGCACCTGCGCGAGGACCAGCACCACGAGGGCCGCCGCGGGTGCGAACCGGGCCCAGCGCGGCGGCGGCTCCCCGCGCAGCCAGCCCGGCTCCTCGCGTCCGCGTCTCACCCCTCCACCCTGGTACGGGCGCCGGGCGTGCGCACCCCGGACCGGCCTGCCGGGTGGCCCTGCGCGGCGCGTGCCGGGACAGTGGTGGCGTGACCGACGACGATGCCTTCCGCAAGCCCCCGACCCCGGCGCACGTCGAGGCGCACGGCAGTGGTGACGGGCCGCAGAGCGCGGAGATCAGCACACGGCTGAACTGGCTGCGCGCGGGGGTGCTCGGCGCCAACGACGGGATCATCTCCACCGCGGGCCTGGTGGTCGGCGTGGCCGGGGCCACCACCGCGCGTGCGGCGATCCTGGCGGCGGGGGTCGCCGGTCTGCTGGCGGGCTCGCTGTCGATGGCGGCGGGGGAGTACGTGTCGGTCAGCTCGCAGCGGGACTCCGAACGGGCCGCGCTGGATCTGGAACGCCGTGAGCTCGCCGAGGAGCCGGAGGCGGAGCTCGACGAGCTCACCGACCTGCTCGCCGCGCGCGGGCTGAGCCGGGAGCTGGCCCGGGAGGCCGCCGGGCAGCTGACGGAACGGGACGCGCTGCGGGCCCATGCCCGGGTGGAGCTCGGCATCAACCCCGACGAGCTGGCCAACCCGTGGCACGCGGCCTTCGCCAGTTTCGTGGCCTTCACGGTGGGGGCGCTGCTGCCGCTGCTGGCGATCGTCCTGCCCGGCCCGTCCGTGCGGGTCCCGGTGACGGCGGCGGCCGTCCTGGCGGCGCTCACCCTGTGCGGGGTGCTGAGCGCCCGCCTGGGCGGAGCCCCTCCGCTCCGCGCGGTCCTGCGCAACGTCGCCGGGGGCGCCCTGGCCATGGCCGTCACCTACGCGGTGGGCACCTGGCTGGGCACGACCACCTGACCGGCTCGCCTGGGGGACGGGACGGGGCCGAGCGTGATGCGTGGCGGGCCCCGTGCCCGTAAGAGCCGAAGCACGGGTCACGACGCCCTACCTCACGCACCCCCGACCGCCACCCCACCCGACCCCGGCCCGGCCCCGGCCCCCGGCCCAAGCCCGGCCCCTGGCCCCCGGTCCCGGCCCGGCCCCGGCCCCGGCCCCGGCCCCCGGCCCCGGTCCCGGCCCCGGCCCCGGCCCCGGCCCCCGGCCCCGGTCCCGGTCCCGGTCCCGGTCCCGGCCCCGGCCCCGGCCCCGGCCCCCGGCCCCGGCCCCGGCCCCGGTCCCGGCCCCGGCCCCGGCCCCGGTCCCGGTCCCGGCCCCGGCCCGGCCCCGGCCCCGGCCCGGCCCTGGCCCCGGCCGCGGCCCCTGGCCTCCGGCCCGGTCCCGGTCCCGGCCCGGCCCTGGCCCCGGCCGCGGCCCCTGGCCTCCGGCCCGGTCCCGGTCCCGGCCCGGCCCTGGCCCCGGCCGCGGCCCCTGGCCTCCGGC
>NZ_JBVJFA010000011.1:0-153801 GCF_055588085.1 Streptomyces sp. NPDC046303 | reverse complement strand
TGCCCCGGTCCCGGTCCCGGTCTCGGCCCCGGTCTCGGCCCCGGTCCCGGCCCCGGCCGCGGCCCCTGGCCTCCGGCCCCGGTCCCGGTCCCGGCCCCGGCCCCGCCCCCGGCCCCGGCGCGCAGCCGAGCACCCGGCGGGGGCCCCGGATTTCGTTCGGGCCGGCGCAGCGACCCGGCAGGATGGGGGCATGCGTATCGCGGTCACCGGCTCGACCGGCCTCATCGGCAGCGCCCTCGTGCGATCCCTCCGGGCGGACGGGCACGAGGTGGTGCGCTTCGTGCGCCGCCCGCCCGCCGCGGGCGACGAGGCGCGGTGGGATCCCGCGCGCGGGTACGTCGACCCCGCCGGGCTGGCCGGCTGCGCGGCCGTCGTGCACCTGGCCGGCGCCGGAGTGGGGGAGCACCGCTGGACCGCCGCGTACAAGAAGGAGATCCGGGACAGCCGGGTGCTCGGGACCGCCGCCCTCGCGCAGGCCCTCGCCGGGCTCGACGAGCCGCCCGCCGTGTTCGTCAGCGGTTCGGCGGTCGGCTACTACGGGGACACCGGCGACCGCGCCGTCGACGAGGACGCCCCCGCCGGCCACGGCTTCCTGCCCTCCGTCTGCGTGGAGTGGGAGGCGGCCGCGGAACCGGCCCGCGCGGCCGGGATCCGTACCGCGTACGCCCGTACCGGCCTGGTCGTCGCCCGCGAGGGCGGGGCCTGGGGGAAGCTGTTCCCCGTCTTCCGGGCCGGCATCGGCGGCCGGCTCGGCAACGGGCGCCAGTACTGGTCGTACATCTCCCTCGACGACGAGATCGCGGCCCTGCGCCACATCATCGACACCCCGGCCGTCTCCGGGCCGGTCAACCTCACCGCCCCCGAGCCGCTGACCAACCGCCAGGTCACCGAGGCCATGGCCCGCGTGCTGCGCCGGCCGGCACTGCTGCCCGTACCGGCCGTGGCCCTGCGCATCGTGCTCGGGGAGTTCGCCGAGGACGTGCTCGGCAGCCAGCGCGCCCGGCCCGCCCGGCTGCTGGAGTCCGGCTTCGTCTTCCGCCACCCCGGCATCGCGGACGCCCTCCGCGCCGCCCTGTGAGCAGGGTCTCCCTGTGCCGTGCGACCAGTGTGCGACCGTTCGTGACCCGGATGCGACCACCGTGCGACCGGAGTTGACCACATTCCCGCAATACCCCGGTCAACTCGGGTTCCCCTGGAGCCGGTTGGGGGAAGGAGGTCGAGACACAGCCGCGCCGACCTCGGGGAGGGGCACGTGCTCAGCAGCTCACACCATTCCGCACACCACGCGGACGTCGTCATCGTAGGAGCCGGAGTCTCAGGACTCGCGGCCGCGCACCACCTGATCGCAGCGGGCGTCACGGTCATCGTCCTGGAGGCCGCGGACGGCCCCGGCGGCCGGATGGCCACCGTGTCGGCCGACGGGTTCCGGCTGGACCGGATCGGCCAGTTGCTCAACACCGCCTACCCGGAACTCGAACGCACCCCGGGCCTGGCGGGCCTGACCCTGCGCAGCTTCGCGCCCGGGGTCCTGGTCCACACCGACGGCAGGCAGCTGCGGGCCGGCGCCCTCACTCCGGCCCGCGCCCTGGCCAGCGGCTCGCTCGACCAGGCACGGCTCAGCGCCGCCCTCGGCCGGCTCGCCGCCCTGCCCGAGGAACGCCTGCTGGCCCGGCCCGAACGCACCGCCCTCGCCGCGCTGCGCTCCCGCGCCCTGCCACCGCGCACCGCGGCCGGCGTGCTCCGGCCGCTGCTCTCCACCCTGCTCCGCGACCCGGAACTCACCACCTCCAGCCGGGTCGCCGACCTGGCCCTGCGCACCTTCGCCCGCGGCCGCCTCGCCGTGCCCGAGGGGGGAGCCGCGGCCCTGCCCGACCGGCTCGCCGCCGGTCTGCCGCCCGGCACCGTCCGCACCGGGGTCCGGGTCCGGTCGGTGGCCACCAACGTGGTCACCACCGAGGACCACGGCGACTTCAGCTGCCGCTCCGTCCTGCTGGCCACCGGGGCCCGCGCCGCCGCCGCGCTCCTGCCCGGCCTGCGCGTCCCCGCCTTCCACGAGGTCACCGTCCTGCACCACGCCACCGCCGCACCCCTGCCCTGGGACGGCTCGCTGCTCCTGGACGGCGACCCCAAGTGGCCCGTCTCGCACACCACCGTGATGAGCGCCGTCGACCCGACGCGCGCCCCGGCCGGCCGCAGTCTGGTCACCACCACCGTGCTCGGCCCGCCGCCCCCGGCGCGCACGGTCGCCTCCCGCCTCGCGCGGCTCTACGACACGACCACCCGCGACTGGGAAACCCTCGCCGTCCACCACACCCCGGAGGCCGTCCCCGCCATGCCCCCGCCCTACGACGTACGGCGCCCGGTGCGCGTCCTCGCCGGGCTGTACGTGTGCGGGGACCACCGCGACACCAACACCGTCCAAGGGGCCCTGCACTCCGCCCGCCGGGCCACCCACGCCGTCCTCCGCGACTTCGGCATCCCGCTCCCGACCGCTCCGGAGCGCGCCATTCCGGTGGCCGCCTGAGAGCCCTCGACGACCGCCGGCGGGGCTGGACCGCCCGCAGGGCAGTTCCAGCCCCGCCGGCGCAGCCGGGCTCCGCAGCCGGCCCGCGGCATCACGACAGCGCGGCGACCCGGTCCCGGTACGTCCGCACCGCAGACGCGTCCCGGTACGGCTCCAGCCGCCGCTCGAAGTCCCGTACGTACTCCACCGCCCGCACCGACCGCATCTCCATCGCCTGCTGCGCCGCCTCCGCCCCCAGCGCGCACGCCTGGTCCAGCTCGCCCAGCCCCAGCCGCGCCGTGGCCAGCACCACCCGGCAGAACAGCCGCGACCGCGCGTACGCCGGTGCCCGCAACTGGAGCGACCGCTCGGCGTGCTGGGCCGATGCCCGGTACTGCTGGAGGTCCCGGTGGCAGTGCCCGAACTCGTCCGCCAGCTGCGCCTCGTCGAAGTACCGCGCCCAGTGCGGCACGTCGTCCCCCGGCCGGGCCGCGCCCAGCGCCCGCTCGGCCCGCACCAGCGAGGCCGTCGACGCCCGCACCTCGCCGAGGACCGCGTGCCCGCGCGCCTCCGCCGAGTGCAGCAGCGCCTGCACCACCGGCGGGGGACCCGACCCGACGCCCTGCTGGGCGACGCGGGCCAGCTGCACCGCCTCCCGGCCGTGGCCCAGGTAGACCGCCTGCCGGCTCATGGTGACCAGCACGTACGAGCCGTACGGCCGGTCCCCGGCGGCCTGGGCGAGCCGCAGCGCCTGCACGAAGTACCGCTGGGCCAGGCCGTGCGCGGCGATGTCGTACGAGGTCCAGCCCGCGAGCCTGGTCAGATCGGCGGCGGCCGCGAACAGCCGCCGCCCGGTCGTCTCCCCGTAGGTGCCCCGCAGCATCGGCTCCGCCTCGTGCTCCAGGTACCGCACCAGGGCCTGCCGGGCGTGCCCGCCGCCGTAGGCGTGGTCCAGCGCGCGGAACAGCTCGCTCACCGAGCGCAGGGCCGCGATGTCCCCGCCCGTGACCCGCTGCCCGGGCCCCCGGTCGATCTGCCGCTGCCGGGGCACCGAGCTCCGGCCCTGCATCGGGACCCGGGCCGCCGCCCCCGGGTCCGCGCCCCGCCCCACCCGCTCGTCGGCCCTCCCGATGAGCCAGTCCCGGCTGGGCACGACCAGGCCGGCCGGGGTGAAGGCGATCTTCCGCAGCTCGGCGTGGGAACCGGAGTCCTTGCGCCACAGGCCGCTGGCGATGTCCACGGCCTCCTCCGGGGTGGCCGCGAACTCCAGGCCCGCGTAGACGGGCGCGCAGGCGTCCAGCCCGAGGTCCTGTGCGGAGAGCCGCCGTCCGAGCCGCCGGGTGAAGACCTCGGCGATCAGCGCGGGGGTGGTCCCGCGCGGCTGCTGCCCGCGCAGCCACCGCGTCACGGAGGTTTTGTCGTACCGCAGATCGAGACCGTGTTCCAGGCCCAGCTGATCGACGCGGCGGGCGAGCCCGGCGTTGGAGAACCCGGCTTCCGCGATCAGCGCCGCGAGCTGCCGGTTGGGGACGCGCTGGGCAGGTCGTTCCGTCATCGGCTCCACGGTCTCCTGACGTGACGGACCGGAGTTTCGGCCCTGTGAACGGCGTGAATGTAGCGGCGAACCCCGTCCATGCCGCCCTCTCTGCCCCACATTCATCCGATCGTGTGCAGAATCGGTAGGGCGCTTTACGGACCGCCCCCCTCCGCCCGCGTACGCTGCGGCCATGACCCGCCGGCCCCATCGGGCGCACCTTCCCGAGGAGCGACCCGAATCCACTGCTCCGCTTCCTCCGCCCGAGCTGACCGAGGCGGAGTGCCGGCGGTGCGGCACCTACATCGCGGGGCTCGACGGCCGGTACGCGTGCGGGGTCTGCGGATGGGTCAACGACCACTCGGAGGGGCACCGGCGGCTGCCGCGGGCGGACGAGGACCCGGACCGGCCGCCGAAGGGCCGGCGCCGGCCGAAGCAGCTGCCGTGGCCCCCGCCGGAGCCTTCGGAGGGGCCGCCGTACCCTTGCTGAGTGCGATACGTGCACACAGCAGGTTCAACGAGGAGGCGCTGCGGTGGCTGAGCTTGGGTTTGTCCATCTGGGCTTCGGACCGGAATCCGTCGAGTACACCCGGGCCTGGGAAGAGCAGCGCCGGGTGCACGCCGCCCGCTTCGCGGACGAGATCGAGGACACCTGCCTGCTGCTGGAGCACCTGCCGGTGTACACGGCCGGCCGGCGCACCGACCCCAGCGAGCGCCCGCTCGACGGCACCCCCGTCGTGGACGTGGACCGCGGCGGCAAGATCACCTGGCACGGCCCGGGCCAGCTGGTCGGCTACCCGATCATGAAGCTGCCCCGCCCCGTGGATGTCGTCGCCCACGTGCGCCGCCTGGAGGAGGCGCTGATCCGCACCGCCGCCGAGTTCGGCCTGGAGACCACCCGCGTCGAGGGCCGCAGCGGCGTCTGGGTCCTCGGCGACCCCGTCGAGGAGCGGCCCAAGGTCGGTGGCCTCGCCCTCGACTTCGACCCGCGGATCGGCGACGAGGAGTTCGACCCGCGCCTGAACGGCCCCGAGTACGCCCCGTCCAACGCCGGCCAGCGCCGCGAGGACCGCAAGCTCGCCGCCATCGGCATCCGTGTCGCCAAGGGCGTGACGATGCACGGTTTCGCGATCAACGTGAACCCGGACAACACCTGGTTCGACCGGATCGTGCCCTGTGGCATCCGCGACGCCGGTGTGACCTCGCTCTCGTACGAACTGGGCCGCGAGATCACCATCGCCGAGGTGCTGCCGGTCGTCGAGCGGCACCTGAAGGACGTACTGGAGCAGGCGGAGCTGAAGCCGCGCGAGATAGAGCCCGCGGCGGGCTAGCCGCGAGTCCGGCCGCGCCCCGGCCCGGAAGCGGCCGGGGGCCGGCGCCGGGAATGGGTCCGGCCCCTCGCAGGTTGGCCGACGTAAGAGCGTACGAAATTACGGGCGTACCCTGGTGGGCGCCCGAACAATCGAAGTCACAGGGAGCCGGTCGTGTCCGCAGTCGCACCCGACGGACGCAAGATGCTGCGCCTGGAGGTCCGGAACAGCCAGACCCCCATCGAGCGCAAGCCCGAGTGGATCAAGACCCGGGCGAAGATGGGTCCCGAGTACACCAAGATGCAGGCCCTGGTGAAGGGCGAAGGACTGCACACGGTGTGCCAGGAAGCCGGTTGTCCGAACATCTACGAATGCTGGGAGGACCGCGAGGCCACCTTCCTCATCGGTGGCGACCAGTGCACCCGGCGCTGTGACTTCTGCCAGATCGACACGGGCAAGCCCGAGGCCCTGGACCGGGACGAGCCGCGCCGTGTCGGCGAGTCCGTGGTCACCATGGACCTGAACTACGCCACGATCACCGGCGTCGCACGCGACGACCTGGCGGACGGCGGCGCCTGGCTGTACGCCGAGACCGTGCGCCAGATCCACCAGCAGACGGCCGGCCGCGAGGCCGGGCACACCAAGGTCGAGCTGCTGGCCCCCGACTTCAACGCGGTCCCGGAGCTGCTGGAGGAGGTCTTCGCCTCCCGCCCCGAGGTCTTCGCGCACAACGTCGAGACGGTGCCGCGGATCTTCAAGCGGATCCGCCCCGGCTTCCGCTACGAGCGCTCGCTCGAGGTGATCACCAAGGCGCGCGCCTACGGCCTGGTCACGAAGTCGAACCTGATCCTCGGCATGGGCGAGGAGCGCGAGGAGGTCTCGCAGGCCCTGAAGGACCTGCACGAGGCCGGTTGCGAGCTCATCACCATCACCCAGTACCTGCGGCCCTCGCCGCGGCACCACCCCGTGGAGCGCTGGGTGAAGCCGGCCGAGTTCGTGGAGCTGGCGAAGGAGGCCGAGGAGATCGGCTTCTCCGGTGTGATGTCCGGCCCGCTGGTCCGTTCCTCGTACCGGGCGGGGCGTCTGTACACCCAGGCGATGGAGAAGCGCGCAAGCGTCGTGTGAACTCGCGCACAAAACATTACCAAGCAGTAACCCCGCATTGGCGCGGCCCGTAGGCTCTTTCGCAGGAAAGAGATCCGACGGGCCGCGTCAATGTTTCGAAAACGTTTGACCGGCTGGTCATGCGCTGGTAACACCAATCAGTGACGATGGGTCCACGCACCGCACACACCGCACACACACCGCACACACACCGCACGCGCACCCACCACACCGCACGTACACGTGAGCACCGTGAAGGGGATCGACATCATGCAGGCCGCGCCCGTACGGGCCATCGCCATCCCGACCCTCTCCGACGCCTTCCGGGGCATCGAGTCGCTGCTCATGAGCGGCGCCCGGCGCAACGCCTGGACGGCGGTGCTGGAGGACCGCCGCAGGGCCAAGGACCGGGTCGAAACCGAACACGTACTTGAGGCCGCGGCGACCCGGACCCCGCAGGCCACGTAAACTTCGCTCTATGGCGAGGAAGTCAAACGCAGAGACTGCTGCGAACCCCGGGCGACTGAAGCAGATCGCCCTGACCTACAAGATGACGCGCAAGGCCGACCCGAAGGTCGGTCTGATCGTCGCGGGCGTGGGAATCGTCACCTTCGGTGTCTTTCTTGCGATCGGCTTCCTGATCGACCACCCGGTCTACCTGGGCATCCTGGGCTTCCTGGTGGCGTTCCTCGCGATGGCGATCGTCTTCGGGCGGCGGGCCGAGCGGGCTGCCTTCGGGCAGATGGAGGGGCAGCCGGGAGCGGCCGCGGCCGTACTGGACAACGTGGGCCGGGGCTGGACGACCACCCCCGCCGTCGCGATGACCCGACAGCAGGACATCGTCCACCGGGCCGTCGGCAAGGCCGGCGTCGTCCTGATCGCGGAGGGCAACCCGAACCGGGTGAAGCCGCTGCTCGCGAACGAGAAGAAGAAGCTGGCCCGGATCATGCCGGACGTGCCGGTGCACGACTTCATCGTGGGCACGGGCGAGGGCGAGGTGCCGCTCAAGAAGGTGCGCACCACCCTGCTCAAGCTGCCGCGCGTCCTGGTCGGCGCCCAGATCACCCAGGTCAACGACAAGCTGCGGGCCATGGGCGACCTGATGTCCAACATGCCGCTGCCGAAGGGTCCGATGCCCAAGGGCATGCGGGCGCCGCGCGGCGGAAAAATGCGCTGACCCGTTGAGCTGATTTTCGTATACGAAACGGGGGTGCCCCCGAGCCGGACGGCTCGGGGGCACCCCCGTTTTTCGCACCCGCTGCTAGATGCGGACCTGGACGGCGCGTGCCAGCCTGTCGTGCAGGCCGCGGCCGTCCCGGTCCCAGATCAGCGCCGGGACCACCAGGGCCAGCAGCACCGTGCGCAGCAGCACCCGGGCGATGCCCAGGCGGCCGCCGTCCTCCGCGATCACCCTGAGTCCGAAGATCCGCTTACCGGGAGTGAAGCCCACGGTGCCGACCGTCAGGAGGCTCAGGGCCAGGAAGAGCCCGAGCGTCCAGTTCCCGGCCGCGGCGAGGTCGCCGCCCGTGATCAGCCCGTACGCAATCACCTGGCAGCCGACCCAGTCCACGAGGACGGCCCCGAGGCGGCGGCCGAACCGTGCCACCGAGCCCGGCCCCTGCTGCGGCAGGCCGAGCCGCTGCCCGGGATAGCCGAAGTCGACGCCCATCTCCTCCGCGGCCGCGCGAGGGCCGGAGAGCCACGATCCGATTGCTTGCCTGTTGTCCACCCGACCACGGTACCGGTGCGGCCTCGCGGTCCCCGGCCCGGACCCTGGTTAACTTGTGCGAAACAAATGGGTCATGCTTGAGAAATCCCGTCTGCTTATGGTCGGGTCAGCGTGCGGCACCGCACTGACGCACCACGAGCTATAAAGCCCGTCCCTCCCCCGGGACCGGGAGTAGGAGGAGTTGGATGTTCCAGAACGCCGACGAAGTGAAGCAGTACATCGAGGAGAACGACGTCAAGTTCGTCGACGTCCGCTTCTGCGACCTGCCTGGTGTGATGCAGCACTTCACCATCCCGGCGCGGGCGTTCGACCCGGCGGAGGAGCTCGCCTTCGACGGCTCCTCGATCCGCGGCTTCCAGGCCATCCACGAGTCCGACATGGCTCTGCGCGCCGACATCACGACCGCGCGCCTGGACCCGTTCCGCCGTGACAAGACGCTGAACATCAACTTCTTCATCCACGACCCGATCACGGGTGAGGCCTACAGCCGCGACCCGCGCAACATCGCGAAGAAGGCCGAGGCGTACCTCGCCTCCACCGGCATCGCCGACACCGCGTTCTTCGGTCCCGAGGCCGAGTTCTACGTGTTCGACAGCGTGCGCTTCGCGACCTCCGCGAACGAGGGCTTCTACCACATCGACTCCGAGGCCGGCGCCTGGAACACCGGTTCCGAGGAGAACAACCGCGGCTACAAGGTCCGCTACAAGGGCGGCTACTTCCCGGTCGCCCCGGTCGACCACTTCGCCGACCTGCGCGCCGAGATCTCCCTCGAGCTGGACGCCCAGGGCCTCCAGGTCGAGCGCCAGCACCACGAGGTCGGCACCGGCGGCCAGGCCGAGATCAACTACAAGTTCAACACGCTGCTGGCCGCGGCCGACGACCTGATGCTCTTCAAGTACATCGTGAAGAACGTCGCGTGGAAGAACGGCAAGACCGCGACCTTCATGCCGAAGCCGATCTTCGGTGACAACGGTTCGGGCATGCACGTGCACCAGTCGCTGTGGGCGAACGGCGACCCGCTGTTCTACGACGAGGCCGGCTACGCGGGCCTCTCGGACACCGCCCGCTACTACATCGGCGGCATCCTCAAGCACGCCCCGTCGCTGCTGGCCTTCACCAACCCCACGGTGAACTCCTACCACCGCCTGGTGCCGGGCTTCGAGGCGCCGGTCAACATGGTGTACTCGCAGCGCAACCGCTCCGCCGCCATGCGCATCCCGATCACGGGCTCGAACCCGAAGGCCAAGCGCGTCGAGTTCCGCGCGCCGGACCCGTCCTCGAACCCGTACCTCGCCTTCTCGGCGCTGCTCCTCGCGGGCCTCGACGGCATCAAGAACAAGATCGAGCCGATGGAGCCGATCGACAAGGACCTCTACGAGCTCTCGCCCGACGAGCACGCGAGCGTCCCGCAGGTCCCGACCAGCCTCGAGGACGTCCTCAAGGCCCTCGAGGCCGACCACGAGTACCTCCTGGCCGGCGGTGTCTTCACCCCCGACCTGATCGAGACGTGGATCGACTACAAGCGCACGCACGAGATCGCCCCGATCGCGCAGCGCCCGCACCCGCACGAGTTCGAGCTGTACTTCGACATCTAAAGACAGCCACGAAGGTCGGCTCCACCCGTCACGGGTGGAGCCGACCTTCGTTTTTGCCGGACGCGCGTCCGGCGTGTGTTCCGCTGGTGCGTCATCGCAGGTCAAGGGGTGGTGTGGGCCCCTGCTTTGACAGCGGACCGAGGGCGGGCGAGGGTGGAATGAGAGCCGAAAGGCCCCCTATCGACCTATGTGCGGAGGTGCATGGAGATGCGCCGAAGGATCGTTGCTGCAGTTGTCGCAGGTGCTGCCGGGGCCGCCCTCGGTCTGCTGCCGGCCACGAGCGCCTCGGCCGGCGACGGCACCTGGCGGTGCTCGGAGCGCTGGAGCGACTGGCGCTGGAACGAGTGCTGCAACCGCGACTGGCGGGACCGCCCGAGCTGGTGCTGGGACGACGGGGTCGGCGGAAACGGCGGAAACGGGCGTCACGACTGGGGGAACTGGAACTGGCACGACGCGAACTGGCGTGACTGGAACGACTCCGGCCGCGGGGGCAACGGTGACTGGGGTGACTGGGGTGACGGCCGCGGCGGCAACGGCGACTGGAACGGCCACTGGAACGACGGCGGCGGCCGCGGCGGCGACGGCGGCAACGGCGACTGGGGCAACGGTGACTGGGGCGGCGGTCGCGGCGGCGACGGCGGCAACGGTGACTGGGGCGGCGGAGGCGGCGGCGACGGCGGCTGGGGTGGCGGCCGCTGAGCGGTAACCAGCCCCGGGGCCACCGGCCCGACCCGATGCCCTTGTTCCGCTGAGCTCAGCGGAACAAGGGCATCGCGCCGGTGAGGTGGCGCAGCGAGCGGACCGCGAGTTCCGTCGGGGAGCCGGGGCCCGAGAGCGGGGCGTCCGTGGCCGACCACAGTTCCAGGGAGATCCGGATCGCGTCCGTGGCCGCCGCGGCGAGCAGGCGGACGTCCAGGGGGTCGGCGTCCGGGCCGGCCAGTCGGGCGATCACCGGGACCAGGCGCTCCTCGGAGTCCTGGTTCACCCGGTACCAGACCGCCCGCAGGGCCTCGTCCGTCGCCGCCGCGCGCAGCAGGCCGCGGGTCACTTCCAGGCCTTCCTCGACCGCCTGCGGTTCACTGAGCGTCCGCGTGACGGCACGTTCCAGGGCTTCGGCGAGCGGGGTGCCCGGGTCCTCTTCGGCGAGCAGGGCCCGCCAGGCGTCGCCGCCGACCGCGAGCAGCGGGGCCACTGCCTCCTGCTTGTTGCGGAAGTAGCGGTAGAACGTCCGCAGCGCCACGCCCGCGCGGTGGGCGATGTCCTCGGCGGTGGTGCCGTCGGGGCCGTGCTCGGCGAAGAGTGCGCAGGCCGCGCGGGCGATGTCGAGCTGGGTGACGGCCTTGCGGCGCTCGGTCAGCGACGGGGCTCCGGGGCCGGCCTGGGGAGAGTACGGGCGAGGGGATCTCACGCAGGGAAGCGTACCTCTCGGAACAACCACGGATAGCACCATTTGTCACTCTGGCAAAACGTGTCAGCGCTTCGGTACGCTCGGCACATGAACCGTTACGAAGGACGTCGCGTCCTCATCACCGGCGGCGGCTCCGGCATCGGCCAGGCCACCGTCCACCGGATCCTCGCCGAGGGCGGCCGGGTCCACACGGTCGACGTCAGCGAGACCGGCCTCAAGGCCACCGCCGACCGGGCCGCGGCCGACGGCCGCCAGGACCGCCTCACCACCGCCCTGCTGGACATATCCGACGAGAACGCGGTCAAGGAGGGCGTGGCCGCCGCGGCCGCTGCCCTCGGCGGGATCGACGTGCTCGTCAACGCCGCCGGCATCCTGCGCTCCGGGCACACCCACCAGACCACGCTCGACCTGTGGAACCAGGTCATCGGGGTCAACCTGACCGGCACCTTCCTGATGATCCGCGAGTCGCTGCCGGCGCTGCTGGCGGGCGACCGGCCCGTGGTGGTGAACTTCAGCTCCACCTCGGCGTCCTTCGCCCACCCCTACATGTCCGCCTACGCGGCCAGCAAGGGCGGCATCCAGTCCATGACCCACGCGCTGGCGGCCGAATACAGCAAGCAGGGCCTGCGCTTCGTGGCCGTCGCGCCGGGCTCCATCGAGAGCGGCATGACCACCGGCAACGGCCCCGGCCTGCCCGAGGACACCGACTGGTCCCTCTTCGCCAAGCTCGCCCCGGCCATCGGCCAGGGCTTCGCCGGCCCGCAGACCGTGGCCGGCGTCGTCGCGATGCTGGGCTCCGAGGACGGTGCGTTCATCACCGGCACGGAGATCCGTATCGACGGCGGCACGCACTACTGAGACCGAGCGAGCGCTGTGACAACACCGGGGCTCCGGGCTCCGGGCTCCGGGCTCCGGGGCTCCGGGCTCCGGTCCGGTCGGGCATCAGCCCCTGAAGCGTTCCCAGAGCCGGGGGAAGCGCTCCGCGAGCACGGCTTCGTTCTCGAAGTCCAGCGGGGCGCCCTCCGGCTCGGCCGGCTGCAGCGGGATGCCCAGGTCCGGGGCCACCACCCCGGTCAGCTGCTCGTACGCCTCGTCGGCCGCGTACCCCAGCTCCTCGCCGTCGCCGTCGATCTCCTCGTCGAACTCGCCCAGCAGCTCCGCGAGGTGGTCGGGATCGTGGACCGCGCCCTCGAACACCTCCCGGCCCTGGCCGATCAGCCAGCAGCGGAAGTAGTCGAAGGCGTCGTCGCTCGCCCCGTCGAGGAGCACCCAGGCCGCGCCCCACAGGTCCCATGTGTACGCCCGGTTGTACCGCGACTCGAAGTGCCGGGCGAAGTCGAGGACGGAGTCCGGGTCGAGCTGGGTCAGCCGCTCCACGAGCAGCTCGGCGTGCTCCTCGGGGTCGCCGTCGGCGGCCTCGCGGGTACGGTCGACGATCTCCCAGAACTCCGTCTCGTCCATCACCGCTCCAGCATCACGGCTCTGCCCCCGCGCCGCCACCGCGCGTACGGCGAAAGGCCGGTGTCCGACCCCGGAGGGGCGGACACCGGCCTTCGCTGCCGGTCCTGCGGCTCAGAGGCCGTAGCGCTCCCGGGCCTCCTTCACGGAGGACGCCGGAACCTCGCCGCGGCGGGCCAGCTGGGCCAGCGCGGCCACCACGATCGACTGGGCGTCGACACCGAAGTGGCGGCGGGCGCCCTCACGGGTGTCGGACAGGCCGAAGCCGTCCGTGCCCAGGGAGGTGTAGTCCTGCTCCACCCACTGGCTGATCTGGTCCGGGACCTGACGCATCCAGTCGGAGACGGCGAGGACCGGGCTGGTGACACCCTCCAGCGCGCGGGTGACGTACGGGGTGCGCACCTCGCCGCGCAGCAGCGCCTCGTCGCACTCCAGCGCGTCGCGGCGCAGCTCGCCCCAGGAGGTGGCGGACCACACGTCGGCGGCCACGTTCCAGTCGGCGGCGAGGAGCTTCTGCGCCTCCAGCACCCAGTGGATCGCCGTACCCGAGGCCATCAGCTGCACCTTGGGTGCGTCGGCGGCCGGGGCCGCCTCGGCCAGGTCCGCGGCCGTGTTGAAGCGGTACAGGCCGCGCAGGATGCCCTCTTCCACGCCCTCGGGCATGGCCGGCTGCACCTTCGGCTCGTTGTAGACCGTCAGGTAGTAGAAGACGTCTTCCGGCTTCTCGCCGTACATCCGGCGCAGACCGTCCTTGACGATCACCGCGATCTCGTACGCGAAGGCCGGGTCGTAGTTCAGCGACGCCGGGTTCGTGGACGCGATCAGGTGCGAGTGGCCGTCCGCGTGCTGCAGGCCCTCACCGGTCAGCGTGGTGCGGCCGGCGGTGGCGCCGACGATGAAGCCCTTGCCGAGCTGGTCGGCGAGCTGCCACATCTGGTCGGCGGTGCGCTGCCAGCCGAACATCGAGTAGAAGATGTAGAAGGGGATCATCGGCTCGCCGTGCGTCGCGTACGACGTGCAGGCGGCGATGAAGTCGGCCATGGCGCCGGCCTCGGTGATCCCCTCGTTGAGGATCTGGCCGTCCTTGGCTTCCTTGTAGTACATGAGCTGGTCGCGGTCGACCGGCTCGTACGTCTGGCCGAGCGGCGAGTAGATGCCGGCCGACGGGAAGAGGGACTCCATGCCGAAGGTGCGGGCCTCGTCGGGGACGATCGGCACCCAGCGCTTGCCGGTCTCCTTGTCCCGCATCAGGTCCTTGACGAGCCGGACGAAGGCCATGGTGGTGGCCATCTCCTGCTTGCCGGAGCCCTTGATCAGCGGGGCGAAGGAGCGCTCGGCCGGGGCGGGCAGGGCCACGTGCTTGACCTTGCGGGCCGGGGCCGGGCCGCCGAGGGCCGCGCGGCGCTCGTTCAGGTACCGCACCTCGGGGCTGTTCGCGCCGGGGTGGCCGTACGGGACCTGGCCGTCGGCGAAGGCGCTGTCCGGGATCGGGAGGCCAAGGAGGTCGCGCATGTCCTTGAACTCGTCGATCGTCAGCTTCTTCATCTGGTGGTTCGCGTTCTTCGACTCGAACCCGGCGCCCAGCGTGTAGCCCTTGACGGTCTGCGCGAGGATGACCGTCGGAGCGCCCTTGTGCTCCAGGGCGGCCTTGTACGCGGCGTAGACCTTGCGGGGCTCGTGGCCGCCGCGGGAGCTGTGGAAGCACTCGGCGATCTTCGCGTCGGAGAGCACCCCGGCCAGCTGGACGAGCTCGGCGTTGACGCCGAAGAAGTGCTGGCGGATGTAGGCCACGTCGCGGGTCGCGTACGTCTGGAACTGCGCGTCGGGCACCTCGCGCAGGCGGCGTACCAGGGCGCCCGTGGTGTCGAGCTGGAACAGCTCGTCCCAGGCGGAGCCCCACAGCGACTTGATGACGTTCCAGCCGGCTCCGCGGAACTGGGCCTCCAGCTCCTGGACCACGCGGAAGTTGGCGCGGACCGGACCGTCGAGGCGCTGCAGGTTGCAGTTGATGACGAAGGTCAGGTTGTCGAGCTGCTCGCGGGAGGCGAGGGCCAGGGCGGCGGTCGACTCGGGCTCGTCCATCTCGCCGTCGCCCAGGAAGGCCCAGACGTGCGAGTTCGCGGTGTCCTTGATGCTGCGGTTCTGCAGGTAGCGGTTGAAGCGCGCCTGGTAGATCGCGGAGAGCGGGCCGAGGCCCATGGACACCGTGGGGAACTCCCACAGCCACGGCAGGCGCCGCGGGTGCGGGTAGGACGGCAGGCCGTTGCCGCCGGACTCCTGGCGGAAGTTGTCGAGCTGCTGCTCGGAGATGCGCCCGTCGAGGAAGGCGCGGGCGTAGATGCCGGGGGAGGCGTGGCCCTGGATGTAGAGCTGGTCGCCCGATCCGTCGGCCTCCTTCCCGCGGAAGAAGTGCTGGAAGCCGGTCTCGTACAGCCACGCGGCGGAGGCGAAGGTGGCGATGTGGCCGCCGACGCCGTACTTGGAGCCGCGGGTCACCATGGCGGCCGCGTTCCAGCGGTTCCATGCGGTGATCCTGGCTTCCATCGCCTCGTCACCCGGGAACTCGGGCTCGGCGGCGGTGGGGATGGTGTTGACGTAGTCCGTCTCCAGCAGCTTCGGCAGGGCGAGGCCGGCGGCTTCGGCGTGCTGGAGGGTGCGGCGGAGCAGGTATTCGGCGCGGCGCGTACCGGCGGCCTGGGCGACGGCGTCGAGGGAGGCCGCCCATTCGGCGGTCTCCTCGGTGTCGCGGTCCGGGAGCTGGTCGAGCTCGCTCGGAAGCTTTCCTACGGGGTCGGACATCGGTGTGCGCCGCCTTCCGGACAAAGGAGAGGTGGTGAAAAAATCCCTGACGGGCAGGACAGGGTCGGTGGGCCTGGTTGAGGCCCGCCGATGACTGTAAATCGCTGATCGATGATCGATCAAATAAAAGTGACAAAGAAACGTCCGCCGCGCAAAAGTCGGCACCGGGTGCCAGTGAACAAGGCACCCGGTGCCGGGCAAAGCGGGGCAATAAGGCGGGGTCAGGCCCTCGGAGCGCACCCCAGGACGTGCCGCTTCACCAGCAGACCGATGTCCGGGTCCTGGCTGCGGAACGCCTCGACGAGCGCTTCGTGCTCCTCCGCGTACGACTTCTGGACCGTTCCAAGCCAGCGGATCGACAGGGCCGTGAAGACCTCGATGCCCAGGCTCTCCCAGGTGTGCAGCAGCACGCTGTTCCCGGCCGCCCGCACCATCTCCCGGTGGAAGCCCACCGTGTGCCGCACCTGGGCCGTGCCGTCCTCGCTGCGGTCGGCCTCCCACAGGGCGGCGACGTGCGGCTCCAGCGCCGAGCAGTCCGCCGCCAGCCGGGGCGCGGCCAGCTCGGCCGCGATCTGCTCCAGACCGGCCCGGACCGGATAGATCTCCTCCAGGTCCGCCGCGGACAGGTTCCGTACGCGCACGCCCTTGTTCGGCGCCGACTCGATCAGCCGCAGCGTCTCCAGCTCGCGCAGCGCCTCGCGCACCGGCGTCTGGCTGACCTCCAGCTCCACGGCGATCCGGCGCTCGACGATCCGCTCGCCGGGCTTCCAGCGCCCGCTGACGATCCCCTCCACGATGTGCTCGCGGATCTGCTCGCGCAGCGAGTGCACGACGGGTGGGGTGATCATCCGGGCTTCATCTCCTGTGGGGCATGCAGAGCTCTGATGCGTAGACAATACGGCGCAGTAGCCCGGCGCGAAGGGTTCGCGGTCAGGGACGCAGGGTGAGGCTGGTTACAAGCGCCGGTCACGCCGCCAGGAGGCTCTGGATCAGGGCGCTCAGGGCCGCGGCGTGCGCGGGGAGGCGCCCGATGAGCACGGCGATCTCGGAGAGGGCACGGTTGCGTTCGGCGGGCTCGGCGGGGGGCCACTGCGCGGGCGTGGACGGAACCCCGGCCAGGACCCCGGCGAGGGCGAGATGGGCGGCCCCGGTGAACTCCTCCTCGTGGACGAACAGCTCCAGGAAGGCAACGGCCCGGAGGAGTTCGGGATCGGGCTCGGGCCCGTTCAGGAGCTGCTCCAGCCGCAGGTGCAGGGCGGGGCGGTCCTCTACGTACCGGTAGGCGGCGGGGATCGCGTCCGCGCGGCCGAGGGTGATCAGGGCGCGGTGCACGGCCGGCTCGGCACCGGGTTCGCCGTCGAGCAGTTCGAGGGCCTGATCGTGCAGGAGCTCCGCCGCGTGCTCGGTGAGGTACGCCCGCGATTCCTCCCAGGTGGAGAAGCCGATCCAGGTGTGGAGCAGTTCGACGGTGAGGTACGGGCGGAAGGCACTGTCAGGACCGGCTGCCGCTGCCTCGCGCGCGAGCCGCAGATGTTCCTCGGCGGCCTGGCTGAACAGGGCGATCTCCTCCAGCGCCGCCGCGGTCTCGGCCGCACCGAGGTCTTCGGCGTGCTCCTCCCAGAAGGCGCGGGAGGCGGCCCAGGTCGGGCAGCTGATCCAGTCGACGGCGAGCTCGATCGCGGCTTTCGGTATCGCCAGCCACGGCGGCGGTTCGGCCCCGGCCGCTTCGCGCCAGAGGGCACTGACCTGGGAGGCGCTCGCGGAGGTGGCCTGGCCGTGGGTGCGCAGCAGATGCCGTGCGTGGAAAGCCGCCGGGTCCGAACCGTGCACGAGGGGTATGAGGGTGCGCAGGCCGATGCCCTCGTCCGCGTGGGCGACCTCGAACACCCCGCGCCGCAGGGCCAGGTACCGTACCGCCTCCCCATGCGCGGCCAGGATGCGCTCGGCGTTGGCGTAGGCCGCGAGGGCGTCCTGCACCGTGGCTACGTGCGAGAGGTTGTCGAGGGCGCCGGCGAGGCCGGGGAGGTAGGCGGCCGGGTCGGTGCCGGCGAGCTCCCCGTAGAGGGCGGTGGCTTCGGTGATGGCGGCCAGTGCGCCCTGGGTGTCTCCGGTCTGGCCCTGGGCGGTCGACAGGTTGACCAGGGACATGGCGAGCCTGGGGAGGTGCGCGGCCCGGTTGGTGCCGACGAGGTCCCGGTAGAGGGTGGTGGCTTCGGTGATGGTGGCCAGCGCGCCCTGGAGGTCCCCGGTCTGGCCTTGGGCGGTCGAGAGGTTGTTGAGCGTGCCGGCGAGTTCGGGAAGGTGCGCGGCCCGGTTGGTGCCGACGAGGTCCCGGTAGAGGGTGGTGGCCTCGGTGATGGTGGCCAGCGCGCCCTGGAGGTCCCCGGTCGCGCCCTGGGCGGTGGAGAGGTTGTTGAGGGACATGGCGAGGTAGGGCAGGTAAACGGTCCGGTCGCTGTCGGTGAGGTCCCGGTAGAGGGTGGTGGCTTCGGTGATCGTGGCCAGTGCGCCCTGCCGGTCCCCGGTCCGGCCCTGGGCGGTGGAGAGGTTGTTGAGGGACATGGCGAGGTCGGGGAGGTACGCGGCCGGGTTGCCGGCGGCGAGGTCCCGGTACAGGCCGTTCGCTTCGGTGATGGTGGCCAGTGCACCCCTGCCGTCTCCGGTCGCGCTCTGGAACTTGGCGAGGTTGTTGAGGGAGCCGGCGAGGCTGGGCCGGTAGGCGGCCGGGCTGGTACTGGCGAGGTCCCTGCGGAGGACGGTGGCTTCGGTGATGGTGGCCAGTGCGCCCTGGAGGTCCCCGGTCGCGCCCTGCGCGGTGGCGAGGTTGTTGAGGGACATGGCGAGGTCGGGGAGGTACGCGGCCGGATTGCCGTCGGCGAGGTCCCGGTAGAGGGTGGCGGCCTCGGTGATGGTGGCCAGTGCGCCCCGGCTGTCCCCGCTGTCCCCCTGGAAGTTGGAGAGGTTGTTGAGGCACATGGCCAGGTCGGGGAGGTACGCGGCCGGATTGCCTTCCGCGAGGTCCCGGTACAGGCCGGTGGCTTCGGTGATGGTGGCCAGTGCCCCCAGCCGGTCCCCGTTGCTGCCCTGCAGATTCGCGAGGTTGTTGAGGGTGCCGGCAAGGTTGGGGAGGTACGCGGCGGGGTTGCTGTCCGCGAGGTCCCGGTAGAGGTCCGTTGCTTCGGTGATGGTGGGCAGCGCGCCCTGTCTGTCTCCGGTGTCGCTCTGGGTGGTGGCGAGGTTGTTCAGGGCGCTGGCGAGGTTGCGGAGATAGGCGGCGGGGTTGCCGTCCGCGAGGTCCCGGTACAGGTCGGTGGCTTCGGTGATCGTGGCCAGTGCACCCCGGCTGTCTCCGGTATCGCCCTGGAAGTTGGCGAGGTTGTTGAGGGACATGGCGAGGTCCGGGAGGTAGGCGGCCGGGTTGCCGTCGGCGAGGTCCCGGTAGAGGGTGGTGGCCTCGGTGATCGTGGCCAGTGCGCCCTGCCGGTCCCCGGTCGCGCCTTGGGCGGTGGCCAGGTTGTTGAGGGCGCCGGCGAGGCTGGGGAGGTAGGCGGCCGGGTTGCGTTCGGCGAGCTCTCTGCGCAAGGACGTGGCTTCGGTGATGCTGGCCAGTGCGCCCCGCGGGTCCCCGGCCTCGACCTGGACGGCGGACAGGTTGTTGAGGGACATGGCGAGGTCGGGAAGGTAGACGGCCGGGTCGCCGTCGGCGAGGTCCCGGTACAGGTCGGCCGCTTCCCGCGCCGGTGCGATCGCGTCCATGCGCCGCCCGGCCTCGGACAGCGAAAGCGACTCCATGACCAGCGCCGCTGCGAGATCAGGCCGGAACACGTCCTCCCGCAGGGCGACGAGTTCACGCACCAGTGAGATGCCGCGCCCTCTCGCGATGGCCGCATGCGCCGCGAGCGCCCCGCGCAGGTAGGGGTTCGCGGCCTCGATCACCGTGGCGTCGGCGCTCTGCTCCCGCAAGAGGTCCACCAGCGCCCGCGCCACGCGGTACGCGTGGTCGGATCCTTCCGGGGTGAACTGCAGGTGGCCGATGAACTCGCGGTGGTAGAGGCGGTACACCGCCTGCACGCCGTCGCTGTCCTCCACGACGTAGCGGCCGTACGTGTTCAGCAGCCAGTCCACGTCCTCGGGCCCGTACGCGGTCCCGCCGGAGGCGAGCGCCGAGGCCGCCGCCTCCCAGACCCCCCGCGCCGGCATGCCCTTGCCCGCGCTCCAGGCCAGTGCGGTCAGCAGGTCCCGTGCCGCGTGCGGCAGCACTTCGCCGTCCCGTTCCCGCTGCGGCCCCTGCTCCAGGTCCTCGGTGAACGCGGCGCTGATGGAGGACGGAATGGCCTCCTCCCAATCCCGGCCCCCGCTGCCCGGAGCGGCGAACCGCCTGATCACCGAGTCCGTCGCCATCCTCGCGAAGAGGAAGCCGCCGGTGTGGGCGCAGGCACGGTCCGCGATGAGGCCCGCCGCGGTCGCCGCGTCCCCGGACGGCAGCCCGCGCGCCGTCAGCCGGCGCGTGCAGTACGTCCGGATGTCGTCCTCCGTGCCGGTCTCGTCGTCCAGGTCGCAGGCGCGGGCCCGGACGTCCAGCAGGCGGCTCACCGCCTCGTCCAGCGGCTCCTGGAGTTCGTCCTGCGGGCGGAAGGGCCGGTCACGGGAGCCGAGCAGCACGCAGACCAGGCGGCTCAGCGGGGCCAGGAGCTGTTCCACGATCGGGTGGGCCTGGTCGGGGGCCGCCTCGTCCAGGCCGTCCAGGACCAGGGCCGGCAGGCGGTCCGGGCAGGCGGCGGGCCACTTCTTCTCCACCTCGGCGATCAGGGCCGCGGGGGTCTGCGGAGCGGGAAGGCCCAGTTCGCGGGCGACGGCCTCGGCGAGCTGCTGCACCGTATAGCCCCGCAGGTGCAGGGACGCGTCCACCGAGCGTTCGCCCGGGTCCGGATCCCCGGGTGCCAAGGCCCGGTGCTCCAGGATGTCCTTCCGGTGAGCGGGGTCGGACAGGGTCGCGATGCGGCCGAGGACGGCCGACTTTCCGCATCCCGCGCTGCCCGTCACCAGGAACAGGCCCGGCTGCCGTACGTCCAGCCACTCGGTGATCCGGCCCAGCACGTCGTGCCGGCCGCTGAAGAACCAGCCCCCGTCGTCCACGGGCGCCCCGCGGCTCGCCTGCACCAGGTGCTCCACCAGCTCCGGCTCCGAACCGGTCTTCAGCAGCGGGTTGTCGAACATCATCCGGGCCTCGCCGAACATGGCCGGGACCGGCTTGTGGCCGACCTCCTCCGGCCACTGGTCCAGCACCGTGTTGATGACCGTGGCCCCGCTGACCTGCCCGTTCCGGCTGCTCCACTCGTGGCGGTAGTCCTCGCTCCGCGGCCCCTCCCGCAGCACCCGGGTCAGGGTCTCCAGCAGGATGCCGGCGGCCTCGGCCTTCTCCTGGGGGCGGCTGCTCGCGAGCACCCCGAGCCACGTGGACCGGCCCGGGGGCAGGTTCTTCGCGGTCAGCACGTCGAACGCCGTGTCCAGGGACTCCATGACCCCGGCCCCCGCATGACAGGTGTCGATGAGCAGCAGCATCTGGTCCGCCCCGCTGCGCAGGGCCGCCTCCGTCAGGAGGATGGCCGAATACGTCTCATCCCCGTACTGGGCGTCCTCGGTGTCGTGCAGCACCAGGCGCAGCCCCCGCGGGTCGAGCACGCCGTGGCCGGACCAGAGGACGACGGCGGGGCCGCGGACCTGCGCAGGGCTCCGTCCCGTCGCCCAGTCCTTCACCGCGGCCTTGATGTCCGGCTGCCCCGGGTCCGGCAGCACGGTCGGCGCGTAGCCCCGGGCCTCCAGGAGTGCGCACAGGTCCCGCATCTGGGAGGTCGCGCCGGTCAGGGTGCGGAACTTCGCCGGGTGCAGGTAGTTCTCGACCACGATCCCCAGGGCCGTCCCCCGGATCCCGCCGGTGCGCTCACTCACCGGCTCCTCCCACCAGCGTCAGCGCCGTCACCGTGGTCTCCGCCCGCGCGGTCACGCGTACCGCCAGCCGGTACGCCCCGGGGTCCGGCGCCGGGAAGGACGCGGTGTACCGGCCCTCGCCGAGGGGGCGCAGCGTCCGCGAGAGCGCCTGCGCGCCGTCGGCCGGGCGGAGCTCCGCCGTGAGGTGCAGCGCGTCGTGGTCCGGGATCTCCGCCGGGACCGTCACGGCGACGCCGTACGGTTCCCCCGCCTCCAGCAGCGGGGGAGCGAGCACGCTCAGCGGGACGTCACCCTCCTCCCCGTCCCGGTGGAACGGGCGCTCGTGCCCCAGCAGACCGGCCAGGGCGTCCCGGACGCCCCGGTTGTTCTGCAGGGATCCGTGCTGCTCGCACGGGGTGTGGGCCTCCTCGACCGCATAGCCGGTGTTGTCGGCGTTCGCCGGGCGCGCGGCGAGGCGGGGGACCGTACCGTCGCCGCGTTCGTCCGTGCCGTTGATGAGCCACAGCGGGGTCAGCCCGCCGCCGGTGATCTCCGCCGTCGTCAGGGTCGGCTGGCGGATGCCGGTGATGGCGTGCAGGGGCGTGGGGTCGGGGCGGTCGGCGCAGCGGCGCAGGTCCGCGTGGAAGCGGGCCGCGTCGGCCAGCAGTTCGGCGTCGATGCCGGGCAGGCCCGGCAGGTCGCGGGCGTACGCGAGCCCGCCCGGCCCGGTCACGCACGCGTAGTCGGGCGTCAGCTGGTGCAGCGAGGGCAGGCTGCGCGCGAACGCGCTGAGGTCGACGCCCAGTGGCCCCCAGCCCTTGTGCAGGCCGTTGACCAGGTGGCCGAGTGCGTCCAGGGAGCCGCGGTGCGGGGTGCCCAGGGTGATCACGCGGCGGGTCACCTCGTGGCCCCCGAGGAGTTCCACGTAGTGGCGGGCCACCAGTCCGCCCATGGAGTGGCAGAGGAAGACCACCCGGGCGTCGCGGCGGTCGGGGGCGGAGGCCTGCCAGCGTTCCAGCTCGCGGGCGACGACCTTCTTCAGCCGTTCCGCGTTCCAGCGGCACGACAGGCGCCAGTCGTACGGGAAGGGGACGAGGTTGCCCCCGGGGGACAGGCTGAAGGACCGCTCCAGCCAGCCCAGCAGGTCGGTGTAGCCGTCGACCGGCTGCCAGATCCCGGGGATGGCGTGCACGTCGGGCATGAGCCCGATGGGGACCACGCCGTCACCGGGATGGTCGTCCCCGATGTCCTTCGGGAGGCGCAGGCGGTTCACCGAGCCGCCGAAGGTGCGCAGGCCCCGCCACAGGGCGCCGCCCGACAGGTCCCAGACCGGCTTGCCGTCGGCGTCCGCCAGCCGGCTCCCCATGATGCCCGGCAGTACCACCACAAGATCGTTCACTCGTGCACGTGACATGCATGCCCCCGCTGGTCGTCCCTGGACCGGCAGGGTAAGACGACGGCGCCCCTGCCCGGAGTGGTTTCCGGACAAGGGCGCCGTACGGGTGACTGCCGTCCTGCGGCGGGAGCCTTACAGGCCGAGCTCGACCTCGAACTCGCCGGCCTCCAGGATGGCCTTGACGGCCGAGAGGTACCGGGCCGCGTCCGCGCCGTCCACCAGGCGGTGGTCGTAGGACAGGGTCAGGTACGTCATGTCCCGGATGCCGATGTTGGTGCCCTCGGCGGTCTCGATGACCACCGGGCGCTTCACCGTGGCACCGATGCCCAGGATGGCGACCTGGTTCGGCGGCACGATGACCGTGTCGAACAGGGCACCGCGCGAGCCGGTGTTGCTGATGGTGAAGGTCGCGCCCGACAGCTCGTCCGGCGTGATCTTGTTGCCGCGGACCTTGGCGGCCAGATCGGCGGTCGCCTTGGAGATGCCCGCCAGGTTGAGGTCGCCGGCACCCTTGATGACCGGGGTCATCAGGCCCTTCTCGGAGTCCACGGCGATGCCGATGTTCTCCGAGTCGAAGTAGGTGATGGTGCCCTCGTCCTCGTTGATCCGGGCGTTGACGACCGCGTGGGCCTTCAGCGCCTGGGCAGCGGCCTTGACGAAGAACGGCATCGGGGACAGCTTGACGCCCTCGCGGGCGAGGAAGCCGGCCTTGGCCTTCTCGCGCAGCTTCATGATCTTGGTGATGTCCACCTCGACCACGGAGCTGAGCTGCGCCTGCGAGTGCAGGGCCTTCATCATGTTGTCGCCGATGACCTTGCGCATGCGGGTCATCTTGACGGTCTGACCGCGCAGCTCGGACACCGCGGCGGCCGGAGCCTTCGCGGCGGGAGCGGCGGCGGCCGGAGCCGGGGCGGCAGCGGCGGCCTTGGCGGCCTCGGCGGCGGCCAGGACATCCTGCTTGCGGATACGGCCACCGACGCCGGTGCCCGTGACCGTGTTGAGGTTGACGCCGGACTCCGTGGCGAGCTTGCGCACCAGCGGGGTCACGTACGCGCCCTCGTCACCGGCGGAAACCGGGGCGGCGGGGGCTGCGGGCGCGGCGGGCGCGACCGGAGCCGGAGCGGCAACCGGAGCCGGAGCGGCGACCGGAGCCGGGGCGGCGACCGGGGCCGGGGCCGGAGCGGCAGCCGGGGCGGGGGCCGGGGTGGCGACCGGGGCCGGAGCGGCCGGAGCGGCAGCCTGGACCGGAGCCGGGGCGGCGGCGGCCGGGGCCGCGGCGGGAGCCGCACCCGCGACACCGATGACGGCCAGACGGGCGCCGACCTCGGCGGTCTCGTCCTCGCCGACCAGGATCTCCAGCAGCGTGCCGGCGACCGGCGCGGGGATCTCCGTGTCGACCTTGTCCGTGGAGACCTCGAGCAGCGGCTCGTCGGCCTCGACGGACTCGCCGACCTGCTTCAGCCAGCGGGTGACGGTGCCCTCGGTGACGGACTCGCCCAGGGCGGGCAGCACGACATCGGTGCCGGACGCTGCCGGGGCAGCGGCGGCGGGGGCCTCGGCGGCCGGAGCGGCAGCCGGGGCCGCGGGGGCCTCGGCGACCGGCGCCGGAGCGGCGGCGGGCTCGGCAGCGGGCTCGGCGGCGGCCGGGGCCTCGGCCGCGGCCGGGGCGCCCGAACCGTCGTCGATGACGGCCAGCTCGGCGCCGACCTCGACGGTCTCGTCCTCGGCGACCTTGATGGAGGCCAGGATGCCGGCGACGGGCGAGGGGATCTCGGTGTCGACCTTGTCGGTCGAGACCTCGAGCAGCGGCTCGTCGGCCTCGACGCGCTCGCCCTCGGCCTTCAGCCAGCGGGTGACAGTGCCCTCGGACACGCTCTCTCCGAGCGCCGGAAGGGTTACGGAAACCGACATGGTTTCAGTTGCTCCTAACGAATGTGCGGAAGTGGTCGTCGCGCCCGTGACGATTAGTCGTGGGAGTGAAGCGGCTTGCCGGCGAGGGCCAGGTGGGCCTCGCCCATCGCTTCGTTCTGGGTCGGGTGCGCGTGGATGAGCTGCGCGACCTCGGCCGGGAGAGCCTCCCAGTTGTAGATCAGCTGGGCTTCGCCGACCT
Organism: Streptomyces sp. NPDC046303; assembly: GCF_055588085.1. Classification (NCBI taxonomy): domain Bacteria; kingdom Bacillati; phylum Actinomycetota; class Actinomycetes; order Kitasatosporales; family Streptomycetaceae; genus Streptomyces; species Streptomyces sp. NPDC046303. The sequence goes on along the minus strand of NZ_JBVJFA010000011.1, from coordinate 128,927 downwards.
GCTCGCCCATCCGGTCACCGACCATGTGGACGCCGACCACGGCACCGTCCTTGACCTGGACGAGCTTGATCTCGCCCGCGGTCTTGAGGATCTTGCTCTTGCCGTTGCCCGCGAGGTTGTACTTCAGGGCCACGACCTTGTCCGCGCCGTAGATCTCCTTGGCCTTGGCCTCGGTGATGCCGACCGACGCGACCTCGGGGTGGCAGTAGGTGACGCGCGGGACACCGTCGTAGTCGATCGGGACGGTCTTGAGACCGGCCAGACGCTCCGCGACCAGGATGCCCTCGGCGAAGCCGACGTGCGCGAGCTGGAGGGTCGGGACGAGGTCGCCGACGGCCGAGATGGTCGGCACGTTGGTCTGCATGTACTCGTCGACCAGGACGTAGCCGCGGTCCATCGCGACGCCCTGCTCCTCGTAGCCCAGGCCCTGCGAGACCGGACCGCGGCCGACCGCGACCAGGAGCACCTCGGCCTCGAAGGTCTTGCCGTCGGCCAGCGTCACGCGGACGCCGTTCTCCGTGTACTCGGCCTTGTCGAAGAAGGTACCGAGGTTGAACTTGATGCCCCGCTTGCGGAACGCGCGCTCCAGCAGCTTCGAGCTGTTCTCGTCCTCGACCGGAACGAGGTGCTTGAGGCCCTCGATCACGGTGACGTCGGAGCCGAAGGACTTCCACGCCGAGGCGAACTCGACGCCGATGACGCCGCCGCCCAGGACGATCGCGGACTCGGGCACGCGGTCCAGGACCAGCGCGTGGTCCGAGGAGATGATGCGGTTGCCGTCGATGTTCAGGCCCGGCAGCGACTTCGGCACGGAGCCGGTCGCCAGCAGGATGTGGCGGCCCTGGATGCGCTGGCCGTTCACGTCGACGGAAGTCGGCGAGGAGAGGCGGCCCTCACCCTCGATGTAGGTCACCTTGCGGGAGGCGACCAGGCCCTGCAGGCCCTTGTACAGGCCCGAGATGACCTCGTCCTTGTACTTGTGGACACCCGCGATGTCGATGCCCTCGAAAGAGGTCTTGACACCGAACTGGGCGGCTTCACGAGCCTGGTCCGCGATCTCGCCCGCGTGCAGCAGAGCCTTCGTGGGGATGCAGCCGTTGTGCAGGCAGGTGCCGCCGAGCTTGTTCTTCTCGATCAGGGCAACGTCCAGACCCAGCTGGGATGCGCGCAGCGCCGCGGCGTAACCGCCACTGCCACCGCCGAGGATCACTAGGTCGAAAACGGTGCTGGCGTCGTTCGCCACGTCACGTCCTCCATGCATGTGCGCCGGGCACCGGTCCTCTGTGACCGGGCGGCGGCTGGTAATCGGCCGCTAGTTCTTCGGCCCTGTGGTGGGGGCCCTGTCCTGCCGAGAACCCATCTTCGCATTTGTCGGCGGAACGCGAGACGCCGGGCCCACGATGTGGCAGGCGGTTCTGCCCGGAGAGAGGGTTACCAGTGCGTAGAAACCTACGGATTTCGTTGTCGGTGAACATGCCTCAAGCCTTGATCAAGTGGACGATCAAGGCTTGAGGCATGTCACATCCGGCCCCCGCGGCGCTGCTGCGCCGCGGGGGCCGGTGGCTACGGGGTTACATCAGCCCAGGTCACCGGTGGCCGTGCGCTCGGCCAGCCGCACCAGGGTGCGCACGGCTGCGCCGGTGCCGCCCTTGGGGGTGTAGCCGAACGGCGCGCCCTCGTGGAAGGCGGGGCCGGCGATGTCGAGGTGGGCCCAGGTGATGCCCTCGCCGACGAACTCCTTCAGGAAGATGCCGGCCACCAGGCCGCCGCCCATGCGCTCGCCCATGTTCGCGATGTCGGCGGTGGGGGAGTCGATGGACTTGCGCAGCTCGGCGGGGAGCGGCATCGGCCACGAGGACTCGCCGACCTCCTCGGCGATCTCGTGGACCGAGGTGCGGAAGGCGTCGTCGTTCGACATGATCGCGAAGGTGCGGTTGCCGAGGGCCACCATCATCGCGCCGGTCAGGGTGGCGACGTCGACGATCGCGTCCGGCTCGTCCTCCGAGGCCCGGGTCAGCGCGTCGCCCAGGACCAGGCGGCCCTCGGCGTCCGTGTTGAGGACCTCGACGGTCTTGCCGCTGTACATGCGCAGCACGTCGCCGGGCTTGGTGGCGGAGCCGGAGGGCATGTTCTCGGCGAGCGCGAGCCAGCCGGTGACGTTGACCCGCAGGCCCAGCTTGGCGGCCGAGATCACGGAGGCGAAGACGGCGGCGGCGCCGGCCATGTCGCACTTCATCGTCTCGTTGTGGCCGGCCGGCTTCAGGGAGATGCCGCCCGAGTCGTAGGTGATGCCCTTGCCGACGAAGGCCAGGGTCTTCTCCGCCTTGGGGTGGGTGTAGGAGAGCTTCACCAGGCGGGGCTGGTTCTCGGAGCCCTTGCCGACGCCCATGATGCCGCCGTAGCCGCCCTTGAGCAGCGCCTTCTCGTCCAGGACCTGGACCTTGACGCCGTGCTCCTTCGCGGTCGCGGAGGCGATGGCGGCGAAGGCCTCGGGGGTGAGGTCGTTCGGCGGGGTGTTGACGAGGTCGCGGGCGATGTTGACCTCGGTCGCGACGACCGTGGCGCGCTCGGCCGCGGCCTTGTGCTCCTTGTCGCGCGGCTTGGCGCCGAGCAGGGCGACCTCGGCGAGCGGCAGCTTGGGGCCGCCGTTCTTGTCGGCGTTCTTGGAGGTCTTCGTCTCGCCGCCCTGGTAGGCGGTGAAGGAGTACGCGCCCAGCAGCGCGCCCTCGGCGACGGCGGTGACGGCGGAGGCGTCGTCCAGGGGGAGGGCGAAGGCGGCCTTCTTGGAGCCGTGCAGGGCGCGGGCGGCGGCGCCGGCGGCGCGGCGCAGCACCTCCTCGTCGAACGACTCGTCCTTCTCGGGGACCGTGCCGAGCCCGACCGCCAGCACGACCGGAGCCTTCAGGCCCGCCGGGGCCGGCAGCTTGGTGATCTCGCCTTCGGCGCCCGAGGCGCCGACCGCGTCGAGCACGGCGGCGAGCTTTCCGTCGTACGCCTTGTCCACGGCCTCGGCGCCCGGGGCGACGACCGGGCCCTTGGAGCCCTTGGCGACACCGACGACGAGGGCGTCGGCGCGCAGCGTCGCCGCGCCGGCAGTGCTGAGAGTCAGAGCAGTCACGGTGGTGAAGTCTCGCTTCCGTTTGTGTGTGTGGGCCGAGTGGGTGGACGGCCATCCGCGGCGATCGTATTCCGGCCCGACGGCTGCCAGAAATGAGCCTACGCGTACGCACTCTTCCGTACGGCACTCGAAGATTTGTCAAGTTGTTCGATCAAGAAGCCGAGAGGTTCACCCATCTGTGGACTCTGCTCCAGGTTTGCCCCGTAGACGTGACGAGGTCCGAAAGACTCGGTCCACTCTCGCAAGGGGACGCGGGGTTCCTTTGCATGATTTCCACAGAGCCTCCCCGGCCCGGCCGACCGCCATGGGCCGAGTCGGGGGATGCCTGCGGGGGGAAAGGCCGAAATGGTCAACAAGAACCGGATGAACAGGCTCGCCGCCGCCATGGCCGCGGCGGTCCTGGTGTCCGTCGCAGCACCCGCCGCGACCGCCCAGGCGGCCACGGCTCCGCGCATCGACCTGAAGGTGCTGGTCGTCGACGACGGCGGCAGCTCGGTCGAGGCGATCACCGCGGAACTCCGCGACACCGGAGTCCCGTACACCCGTGTCCAGCTGGGCAGCGGCAGCCGCCCGGTCATCAACGCGGGCTTCCTCAGTGACACGGTCGACGGCCGTCCCCGCGCCAAGTACCAGGGCGTGGTCCTGCCGAACGAGAACCCCTTCGGGGAGGGCTCGGCCGAGATGGCCGCCCTCACCGCGTACGAGACGGCGTACGGGATCCGCCAGGTCGACGCCTACACCTGGGCCCACCCGGGCGTGGGCCTCGAGTACACCGACAACGGCGGCTACAGCGGCCAGCTCGACGGGACCCGGGCCGCGGTCACCGCGGCCGGCAAGGCGGGCCCCTTCGGCTACCTCGGCGGACAGGTCGCCTTCGAGGACAACTCCGCGCTCGTCCCCGAGAGCTTCGGGTTCATGGGCAGGCCGCGGGCCGGCTACACCAGCTACCTCGACGCGCCCGTCGGCTCCGGACGGGCCTCGCTCGTCGGCGAGTACACCCACGACGGGCGCAGCGAGCTCGTCGTCACCTTCGGCTACAACCAGCACCAGCAGCAGTTCCGGCTGCTGGCGCGCGGCATCGTCGACTGGCTCACCCAGGGGGTCCACCTCGGCCAGAGCCGCAGCTACTTCGCGGTCCACGTCGACGACGTCTTCGCGCCGGACGCCCGCTGGAACACCGAGCTCAACTGCACGCCCGGCGACTACGCCTGCCCCGGCGGCGAGGGCAAGGAGAGCACCATCCGGATGACCGCCGCCGACGCCGTCCACGCGGCGCAGTGGCAGGCGTCCAAGAACTTCAAGCTCGACATGCTCTTCAACGCGGGCGCCGGCGAGGAGTGGAAGGCGGAGAACGGCGGCACCGACGCCCTCACCGCCCAGCTGGTCGCCGACCGGGCCAAGTACCGGTGGATGAACCACACCTACACGCACCCCTTCCTCGGCTGCGTCCAGGACACCACCACCATCCCCTGGTCCTGCGTCAAGAACGCCCAGGGCGCCGTCCAGTACATGAGCCGCGCGGAGATCTCCGCGCAGATCCGCGACAACAACAACTGGGCCGCCGCCAAGGGCATCACCACCGACCGGACCGAACTCGTCACCGGTGAGCACTCCGGACTCAAGACCGCCCCGCAGCAGCCCCAGGACAACCCCAACCTGGCCGGCGCCCTCGCCGACAACGGCGTGAAGTGGGCGGGCAGCGACAACTCCCGCGAGCCCGCGCAGCGGGCGGTCGGCGCCGCCCTGACCGTGCCCCGCCACCCGATGAACGTGTACTACAACACGGGCACCAACGCGGAGATGGCCGACGAGTACAACTGGATCTACACCAGCCGCGCCCACGGCGGCAGCGGCATCTGCGAGGACAACCCGGCGACCTCCACCTGCCTGCCGGCCCCGGTGGACACCGCCACCGGCTACCTGGACACCATCGTCCCCCAGGAGGCCCGGACCGCCCTGCGCCACGTCCTGGCCAACGACCCGCGCCCGCACTACGTGCACCAGTCCAACCTCGCCGAGGACCGCACCCTCTACCCGGTGCTCGACCAGGTCCTCGACACCTACCGGTCCCTCTACGCGCCCAGCGCCCCGATCGTCAACCAGACGATGAGGGAAGCCGGCGTCGAGCTCGGCCGCCGCGCAGCCTGGGACAAGGCCCTCGCCGAAGGCAGGGTCACCGCCTACCGGATCGGCACCACCGTCACCGTCAAGGCGCCCTCCGGAGTCGTCGCCCCGGTCACCGCCCCCAACGGCACCAAGAAGCAACTCCTCCTCGGCAGCGCCGACTTCGGCACCGCCTACGCCGGCACCCGCTCCGCCTGGACCGGTCCCGAACTGCTCCAGAGCGCCGTCACGCTCAAACTGCCCGCCTGACCGTACGGGCGTTCCGCAAGCCGAGTCACGAGGAACACGAGCGCCGGCGCTCCGCGAACCACGGGCGCCGGCCCCTTTCACGTCCTGGGGGGACACACCGCATGAGCCATGGGCGCCATGTCACCATGCTCACCGAAGGCACCTACCCGCACGTCCACGGGGGCGTCAGCACCTGGTGCGACCAGCTGGTCCGCGGTATGCCGGAGGTCGACTTCAACGTCATAGCCCTGACCGGCTCCGGACGCGAGCCGGTCACCTGGGAACTGCCGCGCAACGTGTACCGGCACACCTCCGTACCGCTCTGGGGGCCACCCCCGTCGCGCCGCCGGGGCCTCCGGACCACCCTGCGGGGCAAGGCTCACCGCCGCTTCACCGAGGTCTACGAAACCTTCCTGCTCTCCCTGCTCGCACCCGGCCACGGGCCCGACGGCCGCACCTTCTCCGCGGCCCTGCGCGAACTGGCCGTCCTGGCCCGCGCCGGCCGCCTCGCCCCCGCCCTGCGCTCCGAGTCCGTGCTGCGCCTGCTGATGACCGTGTGGACCCGCCCCGGCCTGAGCACGGCCGCCGCCGCGCCCACCATCCACGACGCGCTCACCGCCACCGACCTGCTGGAACACGCGCTGCGCCCGCTCTCCGTGCGGATCCCGCCCGACAGCGTCGCCCACGCCGTCAGCAGCGGCCTCGCCACCCTCCCGGCCCTCGCCGCCAAGTACCTCGACGAGGTGCCCTTCCTCCTCACCGAGCACGGCATCTACCTGCGCGAGCGCTACCTCGGCTACCGCTCGGCCGCCCAGCGCTGGCCCGTCAAGGCCCTCATGCTCGGCTTCTACCGCGAGCTCAACACCGAGGGGTACCGGCAGGCCGACCTGATCACCCCCTGCAACCAGTACAACCGCCGCTGGGAGGAGCGCGGAGGCGCCGCCTCCGACCGGATCCGCACCGTCTACAACGGCGTCGACCCGCACGCCTTCCCCGAGGCCGGCCCCGAACCCGAGGTGCCCACCCTCAGCTGGTGCGGCCGCATCGACCCGATCAAGGACCTCGAAACCCTCATCCGGGCCTACGCCTTCATGCGCGAGGAGCTGCCCGCGCTGCGGCTGCGCCTGTTCGGACCCGTCCCGGCCGGCTGCGAGGAGTACAAGCTCCGGCTGGAGAAGCTCGCCGCCGACCTGGGCGTCGGCGACGGGATCTCGTACGAGGGCCGCATCGAGCAGGTCGCCCTCGCCTACGCGGCCGGCAGCATCGTGATGCTGTCCTCCATCAGCGAGGGCTTCCCGTTCAGCATCATCGAAGCCATGTCCTGCGGCCGCACCACCGTCTCCACCGACGTGGGCGGCGTCCGCGAGGCCGTCGGGGACACCGGCCTGGTCGTTCCGCCGCGCGAGCCCGAGACCATGGCCCGCGCCACCCTCGCCCTGCTCCGCGACGACGAACGGCGCGCCGAGCTCGGCCGGGCGGCCCGCAAGCGGGTGGTGGAGAAGTTCACCCTCCACCAGTCCGTGGACGGCTTCCGGCACATCTACCGCGAACTCGCGGGCCAGCCGGTCCTGCCCGTCCGCGCCGGCGACGAGTGGACCCAGCGGCTCGCCGACCCCTGGTACCGCGAACTCGCGGCCGACGGGAGCCTGTGGTGAGCGGATCCCTCTGGCTGAAGGCCCCGGGCGGGGACTCGACCCTGCCCGCGATCCCCCGGCCGCGCCGCGGCGACCCGGCCGCCGACCCCATGGACGCACTCGCCGAGCGCCTCGACCTGTTCATCGGAGCAGCCGTCCACCCCGACGAGATCGCCGCCGTCCTCGAATCCGACGGGATGACCGACGAGTACATCCGGCTCACCTACGGCCGCCACGACTCCTTCGCCCTCGCCGAGGAGCTCTACGCCCGCGTGCCCCGCTCCTTCCCGGAGCCCGAGGACACCCCCGACCCCTGGAAGGTCTCCCTCACCGCCTGCCTCCTGCGCGGGGTGATCTTCGCCCTGCCCGGACTCGCGTACGTGCTCGGCGCACCCCTGCTCGACGGCCCGCCCGACCGGCTCGGCCTGCCCGCCGGCACCCTGACCCTGCTCGCCGGAGCGCTCATCGGCTGGGTCTGGGACCAGACCCTCTCCCACCGGGCCTACTCCTGGCTCGGGCTCGGCGACCGGGCCGCCGCCGGGCGGACCCTGCTCGCCGGGGCCCCCGCCGGTTCCCTGCTGGGCACCGCCGCCGCGCTGGCCGTGCCCGGCGGGCCGCCCTTCTCGTACGCCTTCGCCGCCGGACAGGCCGTGTACGTCGGGGCCGCCACCGTCCTGCTCGTCCTCGGCCGGGAGCGGGTCCTGTTCGCCGCCCTCGCCCCGATGGCGGCCGGGGCGCTGCTCGCGCTCTTCGTGGACCTGCCCGTGCCGGTACGGATGACCCTGCTCGGGGTGTCCCTGCTGGCCGCGTGCACCCTGGCCGTACGCGAACTCCCGCTGGCCGACGGGATGCGGGCGGCCGCCGCCCGGGTCCGGGGCTGGTGGGTCCGCAGGCCCGGCACCGGCCCGGTGCGCTGGCGGATGCTGCGCGGAGCCGAGGAGGAGCACGTGGTGCGCGGCCCCCGGCTCGGGGACTCCGTCCCGTACGGGGTCTTCGGCCTCGGCACGGGCCTGCTCGTGCTGTACGCCGCTCTCGGCGAGGTGCTCGCCGGGGGCCCGGCCGAGGCCGTCGCCGCCCCCTCGGCGGTGGCCCTCACCCTCAGCATGGGGCCCGCCGAATGGCTGCTGCACCGCTTCCGCAGCGGCAGCCTCGCCGGACTCCGGGCGGCCCGCTCGCCCCGGTCGTTCCGGCGGCGGATGCTCGCCACACTGGCCCGGTGCCTCGCCGTCTACCTGGCGGTGCTGCTCGCCCTGGGGCTGGCCGGCACCCTGCTCTGGCCGGGCGCCCCGGCCCTGACCGGGGCCCGCGGCGCGACCCTGCTGCTGCTCGGCGCCGTGATGTGGACCGGGCTGCTGCTCCAGTCCTTCGGCGCGGTCCGGCCGGCGGCAGTCGTCTGCGCCTCGGCCGCCGTGGCCCAGAGCGCGGCCCTGCTGACCGGACTGGGACAGCCCCGGCTGGTGCAGCTGGCGGTGGCGGGCGCGGCCGCCGCGGCGCTGGCCGCGCTGGTCTGCCTGCTGCTGGGCCGTGCGACGGCGCACCGCTGATGTCCCGACCGCCGATGCCACCGCCCATGCCACCGCCGTTCCCCGCGCCCCCGTACGAGAAGGACCCCATGCTGCTGGTGCCGCTCTACGAGCACCCCGCCGACCGGCCCGAGGAGTGGGAACTGCTGATCCGCTCCGCCGGGCGGCTCCACTCCGTGGTGCTCAACCCCGACAGCGGACCGGGCCCGGCCCCCGACGAACGCTTCGCCGCCGTCGCCGCGCGGCTGCGGGCCGCCGGGGTGCCCGTCCTCGGCTACGTCGACACCGACTACGGGCGGCGCGCGCACGCGGACGTCGTCCAGGACCTGCTGCGCCACCGCGACTGGTACGAGACCGACGGCGCCTTCCTCGACCAGGCCTCCGCCGATCCCGGACTGCTGCCCCACTACGGGCGGCTCGCCGTCGCCGCCCGGGCGGCGGGCGCCCGTACCCTCGTCCTGAACCACGGCGTCCACCCGCACCCCGGGTACGCCGGGCTCGCCGATCTGCTCGTCACCTTCGAGGGCCCCTGGGACGCCTACCGGGACGCGGCCACCGCGCCGCCCTGGACCGCCGACCATCCCGCCCAGCGGTTCTGCCACCTCGTGTACGCCGTCCCGCGGGACGCCCCCGCCGCCGAACTCGCCCGGGAACGGCGGGCGGGGGTGCACTGCGCGGTGCCCGGGACCGGCGCACACCCCTGGGGAACCCTCCCGTACGCCCTGGAGGCCGCCGGATGAAGCGTTTCGCCACCGTGCTGGTCGCGGCACTGCTGCTGCTCACCGCCTGCACCGCGGAGCCGCCGGACGACGGCCGGGACGAGCCGTACCCGTGGCCCGAGCTGGCGCCGGGGGAGCGGTGGCGGCCCCCGCCGGGCGTGGGCTGGCAGTGGCAGCTCACCGGGAAGCTCGACCTGTCGGTGAAGGCCCCCGTGTACGACGTGGACGGGTTCACCACCACCGAGGAGCAGGTCGCCGCCCTGAAGAAGGCCGGCCGCAAGACCATCTGCTACCTGTCCACCGGCGCCTGGGAGGACTTCCGGCCCGACGCGGCGGACTTCCCCGCCTCCGTGCTCGGGAAGGGCAACGGCTGGGAGGGCGAGCGCTGGCTGGACGTCCGCCGCCTGACCGAGCTGGAACCGCTGATGGCCAAACGGTTCGACATGTGCCGGGACAAGGGCTTCGACGCCGTGGAGCCCGACAACATGGACGGCTACCGCAACACCTCCGGCTTCCCGCTCACCGCCGAGGACCAGCTGCGCTACAACCGGCTGATCGCGAAGCTCGCCCACGACCGGGGCATGGCGGTCGGACTGAAGAACGACCTCGACCAGATCCCGCAGCTCGTCGGCGACTTCGACTTCGCGGTCAACGAGCAGTGCGCCCAGTACCGCGAGTGCGAGAAGCTGACCCCCTTCATCGACGCGGGCAAGGCCGTCTTCCACGTGGAGTACGAACTGCCGGCGTCCCGCTTCTGCGCACGCTCGCGCGAGCTGAACCTGAGCTCCCTGCAGAAGCGCTACGACCTCGACGCCTGGCGCCGCGCCTGCTGAACCCGCCGGCAGACCCCTTCCGGGGACGGACGGCCCTCAGGCCACCGGCAGGACGGCGTGGACGCGGTAGCCGCCGCCGTAGCGGGGCCCCGCGAAACAGGTCCCGCCCAGCGCGCCCGTGCGCTCGCGCATGCCCAGCAGGCCGTGCCCGCCGCCGGGCACCGCCGGGTCCGGTGCGCCGTCCGCGGAGTCCCCGCCGTCGTCGAGGACCGTCACCTCCACCGACGGCCCGACCCGCACCACGCTGACCTCCGCCCGGGCCCCCGGGGCCGCGTGCTTGCGCACGTTCGTCAGCGCCTCCTGGACCACCCGGTACGCCGCCAGGTCCACCGCGGCCGGCAGCGGGCCCGGCCCGGGCCCCAGCTGGACGATCACCTCCACCGGCAGCCCGGCGTGCCGGAAGGTGTCCACCAGCTCGTCCAGGACGGCCAGTCCGGGCGCCGGCTCGGTCGGCGCCTCCGGGTCCCCGGACTGCCGCAGCAGCCCGACCGTGGCCCGCAGCTCGTTCAGCGCCGACCGGCTGGCGTCCCGTACGTGGGCCAGCGCCTCCTTGGCCTGGTCCGGCCGCTTGTCCATGACGTGCGCGGCCACCCCGGCCTGGACGTTGACCAGGGCGATGTGGTGGGCCACCACGTCGTGCAGGTCCCGGGCGATCCGCAGCCGCTCCTCGGCGACCCGCCGCCGCGCCTCCTCGTCCCGGGTCCGTTCGGCGCGCTCGGCCCGCTCCCGGATGGCGTCGATGAAGGCCCGCCGGCTGCGCACGGCGTCCCCCGCGGCGGCGGCCATCCCGGTCCAGGCGAAGATCCCGATGTTCTCCTGCGCGTACCAGGGCAGCGGCCCCGCGAGCATCGCCACGCCGGTCAGCCCGGCCATGGTGAGCAGCCCGATCCGCCAGGTCGTGGGCCGGTCGGTGGCCGCGGCCACGGTGTACAGGGCGATCACCGTGCACATGGCGACGGGCGCCCGCGGTTCCCCGGTGGTCAGCTCCAGCAGCGAGAGCGCGCAGGTCAAGGCGAGCACGGCGCGCGGCCGCCGGCGCCGGAACACCAGGACGGCCGCGCCGAGCAGCATCAGCAGCAGCGAGAAGGGGCCGGGGTCGCGCGTCCCGAAGGTGGGCCCGTGCGGCCCGTGCGGATCGGCGAAGGAGCCGAGGACCATGCAGACGAGCGCCCCGAACGCGAGCACGGCATCGGTGGCGAGCGGGTGGGTCCGCATCCACTGCCGGGTGGGCGCGAACCGTCCGAGGTCTGTCGTCACCCCGATACGGTACGGCCTGGTCCGCGCGGCCCGTCCGGCCGGTTCAATCCGGCCGGGTGTCCAGCGGCGGCGGGCGTCCGCCCAGCGGCGTGCGGGAGCGCTCCGGCCCCCACTTCGCCCGCACCGCGCACAGGACCATGACGGCGGCGATGGCCGCCAGGTGCTCCTTGCCTGCCAGGTTGTTCTTGACGAGCACCTCGCCGACCATCACGAGGACCACCACGGCGCCCGTGGCGTACGCCCGGTAGCGCCAGCAGACGTAGATCGCGAGGCCCACCACCGCCGCCGAGGGCCCGGTGTCGTTGACGACCCGGTCGGACACCGGCAGGCCCAGCGGGTGGTCCGGGCCCAGCGCGAGCCCGATCCGCGCGTACAGGGTCCCGGCGAGCGTGGCCACGTAGCCGATCACCAGCGTGCGCCACCAGCCGATGCAGATCTCCGAGATCCCGAAGACGAGCAGGATCTGCGCGAGGGCCCCCCACACCGGCAGGTCCAGGGCGGGCACGAACAGCGACAGCGGGGTCCGCAGCAGGGCCAGCCACAGCGGGTCGACCGCCTTGACCGACCCGAGGTTCTGCACCGGCTGGAAGCCCCAGGAGGTGTTCTGCACGATCTGGAAGACCGAGGTCAGGCAGACCGCGCCGAGGGTCATCGGGACGGCCCGCCACCTGTCGCGGGCGAGCGCGTCCCGGACGGTCCGGAACAGGGGACCCCATTCGCGGCGGGCGAACCGCCCGGATGCGGAGGTGTTCCACGCTGTCAACGGCGGGTCTCCAGGTGTCTGCGGTGCAGCCACTTCGGCAGGCCGGGGGCCTCCAGGAAGCCCTCGGCCCGGCCCGCCGCGATGCCGATCCGCAGCAGGTCCGAACTCTTCTCGAAGAGCATGAACCGCGGTTCCCAGATCGGCCGGTATTTGGCGTTGGCCCGGTAGAGGGACTCGATCTGCCACCAGCGGGAGAAGAAGCTCAGCAGGGAGCGCCACATCCGCAGCACCGGACCGGCGCCGAGCCGGGACCCGCGCTCGAAGACGGACCGGAACATGGCGAAGTTCAGCGAGACCTGGGTGACCCCGATCTCCTTGGCACGCTCCAGGAGTTCGATGACCATGAACTCCATCAGGCCGTTCTCGGAATCCCGGTCACGGCGCATCAGGTCCAGCGACAGCCCCTTGGGCCCCCAGGGCACGAACGACAGCACGGCCCGCAGATCGCCGTTTCCGTCGGTGCACTCCAGCATCACGCACTGGCCGTCGCCGGGGTCGCCCAGCCGGCCCAGTGCCATCGAGAAGCCGCGCTCGGTCGCCCCGTCGCGCCAGTCGTCGGCCCGCTCGACCAGCGCGTCCATCTCCTCGGCGGGGATGTCGGCGTGACGGCGGATCCGTACGGTGTACCCGGCCCGCTTGACGCGGTTGTACGCCTGCCGGACGGTCCGCATGGCGCGGCCCTCCAGGGTGAACTCGGCGGTCTCCACGATCGCCTCGTCGCCGAGCTCGAGCGCGTCCAGCCCGTGCCGCGCGTAGATCTGCCCGGCCTCCTCGCTGGCGCCCATCACGGCCGGCACCCAGCCGTGCTCGCGCGCCTCGGCCAGCCACGGCTCGATGGCGCCGGGCCAGGCCTCCGGGTCGCCGATCGGATCGCCGGAGGCCAGGGAGACCCCGCCGACGACGCGGTAGGTGACGGCGGCCTTGCCGGTGGGCGACCAGATGACCGACTTCTCGCGGCGCAGCGCGAAGTAGCCGAGCGAATCACGCTCGCCCTGCCGGGCGAGCAGCGCGCGCAGCCGCTCCTCGTCGTCCTCGGACAGGGGGTCGACGGCGCGCCGCGAGCGGAAGGCCGCGAACAGGACGGCGAGCAGCAGGAGCATCGACATCACGTTGACGAAGACGTCCACCCAGGCGGGGGTGTCGATGGTGCTGTACGCCCTGGCGTCCGGGTCCAGGGTGATCAGCCGCATCGCCCCGTACTGCCAGCGGGTCAGGAAGCCGGCCCCGGCGCTGTCCGCGGCGGTGTTGGTGGCGCCGACGAGCAGGGCGGCGACCAGCGAGGTCACCAGCAGGCCGACGGCGGCGACGGCGGTGGCGAGCGCGGGGTTGGAGCGGTCGCCCTTGGCGTAGAACTCGCGTCGTCCCAGCAGCAGGGCGGCGACGAAGGCGGCGGTCAAGGCCAGCGAGACCCAGTTCTGCGGGTGTTCGCGGAACTCCGGATAGCACACCTCGGAACCCCACGAGCAGGGCACGAAGGCCGCGCGGGCGAAGTCGAGCAGCAGCATCCCGCCCAGGACGAGGTTCAGGATCCAGGCGGCCCGCTTGCGGCGGCCCATGGTGACCGCCAGGAGCAGGCAGAAGAGCCCGGAGGCGAAGCCGGCCGTGAGCAGGTACGGGGTGTAGAAGTCCGCGGCGTTGTGCCGGCGCAGGTCCTGCCCGAGCGAAACCCACACCGCGCTGAGGAAGTTGACGAAGGTGACGGCCCGCAGGTACCAGACCGCGAACGCGGCGCCGCGCCGTGAGCGGGTGCTCCCCCGGCCGGTCCCCCGGCCGGTCTCCCGGCCGCCCCCCGCCGCCTTGCCGGCGGGTTCGCCGCCGGTCTCCTTCCTGCCGGATGCCGGTCGGGGCACCGTGACGGTGCCGCGGTCGGTCTCTGCCCTGCTCAAACGGACCTCTCCCATAAAAGCGATCTTATGGGGCGTCGTCGTTCACAGCGGCCGGCTCAGGGAACGCGGGCTGGTCAGGACCGCGGACCCCGGCGGCTCACTCCGCCGGCTCCTGCGCCGCCTGTTCCGGGAGTTCCGCCGCGAGTGCGGCGGCCGCCTGGACCAGGGGGAGGGCCAGCAGTGCCCCGGTACCTTCCCCCACAGTGACGCCGTGATCGAGCACAGGGTTGAGTGCCATCCGGTCCAGGGCCTTCGACTGGCCGGGCTCGCCGCTCGCCTGACCGGCCAGCCACCAGTCGGGGGCGCGGAACGCCGCCCGCTGGGCCACCAGGCCGCAGGCCGCCGAGACGACCCCGTCGAGGATGACCGGCGTACGGCGCACCGCGCACTGGAGCAGGAAGCCGGTGATCGCGGCCAGGTCGGCCCCGCCCACCGCCGCCAGCAGCGCGATCTGGTCGCCGAGGACCGGCCGGGCCCGGCGCAGCGCGTCGCGGATGGCCGCGCACTTGCGCATCCAGGCCAGGTCGTCGACGGGCACTCCGCCGCGGCCCGTGACCACCGAGGCGTCGGTTCCGCACAGGGCACCGACGAGGGTGGCGGCCGCCGTGGTCCCGCCGACGCTGAGGTCGCCGAGGACCACCAGGTCCGTACCGGAGTCGGCCTCCTCGTCGGCGATCCGGATGCCGAGCTCCAGTGCGGCGCGGGCCTCCTCGAGGGTGAGCGCGTCCTCCTTGTCGATCCGGCCGCTGCCGCGCCGCACGCGGTGGCGGACCACGTCCTCGGGGAGCAGCCCGGGGTCGCAGTCGAGCCCGGCGTCGACGATCCGCACGGTGGCGCCGAGCCGGCCGGCCAGGATGGCGACGGGGCTGGACCCGTCCAGCACGCTCCGCACCAGCTCGTGGGCGCTGGACGCGGCCCGCGCGGAAACCCCTTCGGAGGCGATCCCGTGGTCGGCGGCGAACAGCACCACGCGGGGGCGCTCGATCGGCCGGACCGGCACCCGGCCCTGCGCGGCGGCGAGCCATTCGGCGAGTTCGTCGAGCCGGCCCAGCGCGCCGGGCGGCACGGCGAGGCGTTCACGGCGTTCCTCGGCGTCACGCCGGACGCCCCCGTCGGGACGCTCGATCAGATCGGAGAAGTCGTCGAGATTCAGCGTGCTCATCTGCCAGAGAGTACAGCCGGTAAGGCCCTGCCCTCAGGGCCGTGTCCGGTGCCGGCCGGGCCTCAGCGCACCGAGGTGAACGCCTGCCATGACCAGGGGCGCGCCCAGCAGCAGACCCACCGTCAGTTCCTCGTCGTCGAGCCACGCCGAGAGCATGATCGTGACCACCGGGATGACGACGAAGACGTACGCCGCGCGGGACGCGCCCCAGTGGCGCACCACCACCAGATAGAACACGAAGGTCAGCACCGAGCCCGCCACGACCATGTACGCCAGCGCCCACCAGGTCGCCGTCCGCTCCGGCAGCCGCCAGGTGTCCCCGACGGCGAAGGAGCCGGCGAGCAGCAGCACCGTCGCGGCGCTCATGCCCACCGCGTTCATCGTCACCGGGTGCACCGGCGGAAGGCGGTGCACGAGCACGGTCGCCTCGGCGAAGGACAGTACGGCGCCCAGCATCGCCAGCAGGGACAGCACCGGTACGCCGCCCTGCAGCGGCGCCCGCGAGGCCAGCGCCACCCCGGCGGCCGCGACGAGCGTGCCCAGCAGCGCGGACCTGCGGAACGCTTCCTGACGCTGCGCCACCACCAGCAGCAGCGCCACCAGCGGAACCAGGGCCAGCAGCGTCTGGCCCAGACCCGCGTGGATGCGGACCAGCGCGTAGTAGGCCAGGGCGAAGGTCACCCCGAAGTTGAGGATCCCGTACAGCACGGCGCCGGCCAGCGCCCGGCCGCGCGGCAGCGCGAGGCGCAAGGCGGCCATGACCGCCAGCAGCAGCAGCGCGGCCGCCCCGAACCGCACCGACGCGCCCCACAGCGGATCGAGTTCGCGGTTGCTGAACCTCACCCCGACCGCGTTGCCGCCGCCCAGCAGGCAGCATCCGGCGAAGGCGGCGAGGCCGGTTCTCTCGGCGCCGAGGCGCGACGGTTCCACGGGATCACCCCAGCTATTCCTTGAGGACGAGCGCCTGCCCCGCGAGGACGAGGAGCACGTGCTCGCACTCGCCCGCGACCGTCGCGTTCAGCCGGCCCAGTTCGTCGCGGAACCGGCGGCCCGAGGCCGTCGCGGGGACGATCCCGGACCCCACCTCATTGCTGACCAGCACCACCCGGCGGCGGGTCGCGCGTACGGCGGCCAGCAGCTCGGCGATCCGGTCGCGCAGCTGGTGCTGCCCGCCCTTGGCCCACACCTCGTCGTCCCAGGCCCCGGCCCGGTCCATCGCGTCCGTCAGCCACAGCGCCAGGCAGTCGATCAGCAGCGGCGGACCGGTGTCGGCGAGCAGCGGGACCAGGTCGCAGGTCTCCACGGTGCGCCAGCTCGCGGGCCGCCGCTCCCGGTGCAGCCCGACGCGCTGCGCCCACTCGGCGTCGCCGTCCCGGCTGCCGCCCGTGGCCACGTAGACCACCTGGGGGAAGGCCTCCAGCCGCCGCTCCGCCTCGACGGACTTGCCGGAGCGGGCCCCGCCCAGCACCAGCGTCCGGCGCGGCAGGTCCGGCACCGCGTGGTACTCCCCGGCGATCACCGTCGTCCCGTCCGGCACCGCCCGCGCCCCTGCGGCCGCGCACCGGCGCGCCAGCTCCCGCCCGGGCGGGACGTCGTGGTCGAGGTGGACGGCGATTACGTCCGTGGCCGGGTCCACCGCGCCGTCCGCCCGCAGCCGGGCCAGTGCCTCGGGCCGTCCCAGCACATCGGCCAGGACCACGTCGTACGGACGCCGCCCGGCCCTGCCGCCGCCGGGCTCCGTCCCCCGGGACCCCCAGCCCGCCGGGGCCCCGCCGGGCGGCAGGTACAGCAGGCGGCCCCCGTCCGGGCCCGTCACCTCGTAGCCGGTGCCCGGCGCGTCCATCGGCACCGCCCGCACCCGGTGCCCCGAGATCACCGACAGCTCCCGCCCGTCCGGCACCCGCCCGGCGGCCGGCAGCCCCGGCGGCAGCTCGACGGGCGGCCCGTCGGACGGGTGGGTCAGCAGGACCTGCCGTACGCCGGCCAGCGAATGCCCGGCGCGGGCGCCCGCCAGGACCGCCCCGGGAGTCAGGTCGAGCAGCAGCGCGCCGTCGACGAGGACGGCCGTGGCGGCGCGCGCCCGGGTACCGACGGAGAGCGCGCAGGCCGCACAGGGGCAGCCGGGGCGGGGCAGGCCCTCGGGTGTGCCGGTGCCGAGCAGAGTGAGTTCCACAGGGAGATCCTCCCGCGTCGCCGGGAGTGGTGCGCGCCCGGTTACTCTGCGGGCAGACTCAAGGCGAGCAGCGGACGAGCAACGGAGGCGGACATGGCGTGGACGTGGCGGTTCGAGACGGCCGAAGGCACGGAGACGAGCCCGGCGGTGGAACCGGAGGAGTTCACCACGCAGGGGGACGCGGAGTCCTGGATCGGTGAGGTCTGGAAGGAGCTGCTGGAGGGCGGTGTCGAGCAGGTGAAGCTGTCCGACGACGGCGGCAGCGAGCTCTACACGATGAGCCTGCGCTCGGCGCTCGACGCGTAGCCCCTGCCGGCCCGGCGCATCGCGTGGTCCGGCCGGGGAGACCCCGGCCGGACCTATTGGCCGCGTACGCCGCACAGGTGCAGCAGCGCGGCGACGCCCCGGTAGGGGTCGGTGCGCCCGGCGCGGTCCTCGGCGGCCAGCAGCCGCTCCAGCTCCTCCTCGGGCGGCAGGTTCTCGCCCGCCTCGGTGCCGTCGGTGAAGACGCGTACGCCGTACCAGGACTGCAGCGGCGCCCCGATCCCGTTCAGCGTGGCCGTCAGCCCGGCCAGCCGGTCGGCCCGTACGTCCATGCCCAGCCGGTTGCGGTAGTCGACGCTGTCGAAGGCGTTCAGTGCGCCCGTCCAGTCACCGCCCAGCCCGGGCCGCATGGCGAGCGCGTCGCCGTTGCGCACCAGCAGGGACAGCAGTCCGCCGGGTGCCAGCATCCGGGCCAGCCCGGCGAGCATGGCGTCCGGCTCGGGCACGTACATCAGCACCCCGTGGCACAGCACCACGTCGAAGCTGCCCGGCAGGAAGTGGGCGCCGGTCTCGCGGCCGTCGCCCTCCATGAGCTGCACCCGGTCGCGGATCCCGGCGGGTTCGCCCTCCAGCGCCTCGCGGGCGACGGCGAGCATGCCCGGGTCCTTCTCCAGGCCGGTCACCTTGTGCCCGGCGCGGGCGAGGCGCAGCGCCTGGGTGCCCTGGCCCATGCCGACGTCGAGGACGCGCAGCCGCTGCCCGACCGGGAAGCGCTGCGCGATCTGCTCGTCGACCTGCCGGCCCACGAGTTCCTGCCGGACCGCGTTGCGCAGTCCGCCCAGGCCCTCGAGCCACAGCCGGGCTCCTCCCGGACCTCCCCAGGCGAAAACGTCCCCCGACGCTCCGGGCGTCCCTCGGCTCAGGGCCGTTCCCCGCGCTTGACCTGCGGCTTGGGCAGGCGCAGCCGGCGCATCTGGAGGGTGCGCATGAGGCCGTACGCGACGGCGCCGCGGCGGGGCTCGTTCGGGAAGCGCTGGTTGAGTGCCTTGCGGAGGCGGAACACCAGGCCGATGGAGTCGACCACGATCAGGGCGATCACGCCCATCCACAGGATCAGCGCGATGTTCTGGACGGACGGCACCCGCACCATGCTCAGCACCAGGATGATCACCGCCAGGGGCAGGAACATCTCGGCGACGGAGAAGCGGGAGTCCACGTAGTCGCGGACGAACTTGCGGACGGGGCCCTTGTCGCGCACGGGCAGGTAGCGCTCGTCGCCGTTGGCCAGCGCCTCGCGCTGCTTGGCCATCTCTACCCGGCGGCGTTCACGGGCTCGCTTGGCGTCCTCCTTGCGGTTGCCGGTGGAGGCCACCACGGCCTTGCGCTGCGACTGGGCCACAGCACGCTTCGGCGTCGGGCGGCCCTTCGGGGCCTGCGGGTCACGAGGCTGCGAGAGGTCGGCGCTCACCTTGTCGGCGGCGGCGTCCTTCTCTTCCTTGGAGGAGCGGTTACCAAACACAAAACCCAAGCGTACGTGGTTGCGGGCATGGGCCCCACCCCGGTGGGGAACGATCCGGCAACGGCGGGCGTCTTCCCCAGTACACAGAGCGCGGGGTGGCCCGCCGTCCGTTCCGGTCCGTACCGGGCCGGCATGGTGGGGGCCCACCTACTCCTCACGCCTGATACGGCGAGGACGCAGTCGTCCTGGAGGAGGAGCGCATCCGTACTCGAACAGTGCGGTAATGGAGACAGGGCCCGTACTGTGGGTTCTGTTGGTGACCTGGAGCACAGTCCGTCTAGAAGGGGGCGCGCGAAGCCCATGAGCGGTGTCATGAAGCGTATGGGGATGATCTTCCGCGCGAAGGCGAACAAGGCCCTGGACCGGGCCGAGGACCCGCGCGAGACCCTCGACTACTCCTACCAGAAGCAGCTCGAGCTGCTGCAGAAGGTGCGCCGCGGCGTCGCCGACGTGGCGACCTCCCGCAAGCGCCTGGAGCTGCAGCTGAACCAGCTCCAGAGCCAGTCCGGCAAGCTGGAGGACCAGGGCCGCAAGGCCCTCGCCCTGGGCCGCGAGGACCTGGCCCGCGAGGCCCTGTCCCGCCGTGCCTCGCTCCAGCAGCAGGTCAGCGACCTGGAGGCGCAGCACCAGACCCTGCAGGGCGAGGAGGAGAAGCTGACCCTCGCCTCCCAGCGGCTGCAGGCCAAGGTGGACGCCTTCCGCACCAAGAAGGAGACGATCAAGGCCACGTACACGGCCGCGCAGGCCCAGACCCGGATCGCGGAGTCCTTCTCCGGCATCTCGGAGGAGATGAGCGACGTCGGCCTGGCCATCCAGCGGGCCGAGGACAAGACCGCCCAGCTCCAGGCCCGTGCCGGAGCGATCGACGAGCTGCTGGCCTCCGGCGCGCTCGACGACCAGAGCGGGCTGGGTTCCAAGGACGACATCCAGGCCGAGCTGGACCGCCTGTCGGGCGGTACGGACGTGGAGCTGGAGCTCCAGCGGATGAAGGCCGAGCTGGCGGGCGGCCCCTCCGCCCCGCAGCAGGCCATCGAGGGCGGCGCCCCGGGCACCGCCCAGCAGCCCCAGACCCAGCACCGGTTCGACAAGCAGTAGGACGGGGTCCGTCATGATTGTCCGCATCATGGGGGAAGGCCAGGTGAAGGTGGCCGACAGTCACTTCACCGAGCTCGACAAGCTGGACGACGAGCTGCTCGCGGAGATGGAGGGCGGCGACGAGGAGGGCTTCCGGCGCACGCTGGGCGCGCTGCTCGATGCCGTACGGCGGCTCGGCGAGCCGCTTCCCGACGAGGCGCTGGAGCCGTCCGAGCTGATCCTGCCGGCGGACGACGCGACCCTCGACGAGGTCAGGCAGATGCTCGGCGACGAAGGCCTGATCCGGGGCTGAGCGCACGCCGGGCCACACCGGCACGGTGAGGGGCCCGCCCCCGGATTCCCGGGGGCGGGCCCGTTGCCGTTCAGTGCCGGGGCGGCTTCTCCAGGGAGACGGCGGGCCGCTCCGGGTCCGGGGTTCCCCCGATGAAGTTCTCGAACCTGCGCCGCGGCGCCGACCAGCGCCGGTCGTGGTGGAAGGCGCGCAGCCCGGCCTTGGCGCGGGCGCGCGGGCGGTTCGCGTAGAACCTCTTCGCGTACGGCGATCCGGGCCGGGCCAGCCGGACCGCGCCGACGAGCGCCACGAAGGGGATGACCACGCCGAAGACGGCCGTGCGCGCCTTGCCCTTCCACAGGGCGATCAGGGCCAGGAAGAAATTGGTGGCCGTGTTCATGGCGACCAGCCCGCGGCTCTGCCGTTCCTCGGCGGTCAGGTCGTTCACCCCGAAGGGCACGAACCCGCCCAGGACCAGGGCCACCAGGGCGGCCGTCAGGACCACGACCTCCACGCTCTTGCGGCCCTGCTCGCTCCAGTACACGTCGTCGAGGTGCAGGATCAGCGCGAACTCGTCCAGCACCAGGCCCGCGCCCAAGCCGAAGATGACGGCCGAGAGTCCCGCGCCGAAACCGTGCCGGGCGCTGCCGACCGCACCGAATCCGCCGATGATCACGAGGATCACGCCGGGCACCACGTGGTGGACGTGCAGGCCGCCCGGTGTGACGTTCTTGAAGGGGCCCCTCCCCGCCCGGATCATCCGGGTGATCACGCGGGTGACCAGGAACGACGTCACGAAGGCGAGAAGGGCGAGGAGCAGGGGCAGCTTCCCCGGTTCGACGATGTTCCGAAACCACCAGTGACCCATCCCACTGACTCCCTATTTGGTAGGTAATGGGCAATTTACCGGTCTCGGTGGGCGGGTAGCGTTCGCGCCGATGACAGATTCGTTCGCAGATCCGCCCCCCGTGCCGCCGGCGGACCGTGCCTCGTTCGCCGACGGCGTCCGCTTCGCGTTCGGCACGCTGACCGTGCTGCCCGCCCGCATCACCCGCTGGGACCGCCCCGCCGCCCGCGCCGGCATGGCCTGCGCCCCGCTGGCCGGGCTGGTCGTCGGCCTGCTCGCCGCCGTCCCCGGGGTGCTCCTGCTGCTGCTCGGCGGGGGCCCGCTGCTCGCCGCGGCGGTCACCGTCGCCGTCCCGGCGGCGCTCACCCGCGGCCTGCACCTGGACGGACTCGCCGACACGGCGGACGGCCTGGGCAGCGCCAAACCGGCCGACGAGGCCCTGCGGATCATGAAGCAGTCCGACATCGGCCCCTTCGGTGTCGTGACCCTCGTGCTGGCCCTGCTCGTGCAGGCGGCCGCTCTGGCCGAGGCCTACGCCGACAGCTGGCTCCGCGGCGCCCTGGCCGCGGTGACCGCCGCCGTCGCCGCCCGCCTCGCCATGACCCTCGCCTCCCGCGAAGGGGTGCCGGCCGCCCGCCCGGAGGGCCTCGGCGCGGCCGTCGCCGGGGTGGTCCCGCGCGCCGCGGCCGGCGCCGTCAGCGCCGCGGTCGTGCTGCTCGCCGCGGCCGCCGCCCTGCCCGTGGGCCTCCCGGCCGCCGCCCGCGCAGCCTGCGCGGTCCCGGCCGCGCTCCTCGTCGCGGAACTGCTGCTGCGCCGCTGCGTCCGGCGCTTCGGCGGGGTCACCGGCGACGTCTTCGGAGCCCTGGCCGAGGTTTCGGCGACGACGGCCCTGGTGGTGCTCGCCCTGGGCTGACGGCGGCCGACGGCGGCCGACGGCCGGCGGCGGCCCCGCCGCCGGGCCCGTCAGCCGCTGGTGTGGGACCGCTCCACGTCGTCGAGGAACCCGGGGACCCGCGCGTTGAAGGCCTCCACGGGGATGCCGTGTGCGGCGCCCGGGAGGACCTCGGTCCGTACGTCCGGGATCAGACGCCGCGCACGGGCCTCGGCGCGGGCCGAGTCCATGACGCGGTCGGCGCCGCCCAGCAGAACGAACACGGGCGCGGCGACCGAGCGCAACTCCTCATCGCTCATGCGCTGCGGCAGCGGCAGCCGGACCCTGAAGCCGCGCATCGCCTCCAGCGACAGCCGCACCCCCGCCTCGGCCTCCTCCGGGGACGCGCCCGTCTGCCCGATGAGTCCGGTGAACCAGCGGTGTTGGAGGCTCTTGGAGCCGCTCGCGACGGCGGCGACGGAGCCGAGCAGGAAGCCCGGCTTGAGCGGAGCCAGGGCCCCCGGCGGCTCGTACACCGTGACGGAGGCCACGCGCTCCGGCTCGCGCACGGCGTGCTGGAGCGCGACGCAGCCGCCGTACGAGTGCCCGATCAGGTGGACGCGCCGCACACCCAGCCCGGTGAGCGCGTCCTCCAGCCAGGCCGCCGTGTCGCCGGCGTCGCCGATCGGACGGCTCTGCACGCTGTATCCGGGCTCGCCCACCCGGTCGACGGCCAGCACGCGGCGGCCCTGCCCGGCCAACGCGGCGACGTGCGGGGCCCATTCGACCGGCGTCGCGCTCTGCCCGTGCAGCAGCACCACCGGTGTCCGGTCACCCGCACCGTAGGTGTGGACGCGGGTCCTCCCGAACCGGGTCGGGACGTCCTGCTCCCCGCGCGGCGCGGGCCAGTACGCCATGGCCCGGTCATAGGCGGCCAGGACGCGCGCTCGCGCGGCGTCATCGGTGAAGCAGCCGATCCGTGCGGCCATCGTCGACATCCCCCCGTCCGGCGGCCCGTGCGGCCTCCCGGCGCGATCATCGCAAGGGCCTGCCGGGCAGGGTCCACCGGGGTCCGGCGCACCACCGGCCGGGACGGGACTCCCGCTCCCCTCCGGGCGTCCGGACCCGCCCGCCTACCCTGGGCGCATGACCGAGCCTGCCGACGCCCTCCCCGTACGCCAGATCAGAGTCCTGCTCGCCGACGACCAGGCGCTCCTGCGCAGCGCCTTCAAGGTGCTCGTGGACTCCGAGCCGGACATGGAGGTCGTCGGCGAGGCCTCCGACGGGGCACAGGCCTACGCGATGGCCCGCCAGACCCTCGCCGACGTCGTCCTCATGGACATCCGGATGCCCGGGACCGACGGGCTCGCGGCCACCCGCATGATCAGCGGAGACCCCGAACTGGCCGCCGTACGCGTGGTCATGCTGACCACCTTCGAGGTCGACGAGTACGTGGCCGCCGCCCTGCGGGCCGGTGCCTCCGGCTTCCTCGGCAAGGGCGCCGAGCCCGAGGAACTCCTCAACGCCATCCGCGTCGCCCACGCCGGCGAGGCGCTGCTCTCCCCGGCCGCCACCAAGGGGCTCATCGCCACCTTCCTCGCCCAGGGCGGCGGAGCCGATCCGGCCGTCGGGGCGGCCGCGGCCGGAGCGCATGCCGAGCGGCTCGCCGCGCTGACCGTCCGGGAGCGCGAGGTCCTCGTACACGTCGCCGCGGGACTGTCCAACGACGGGATCGCCGGACGGCTCGAGGTCAGCCCGCTCACGGTCAAGACCCACGTGAACCGGGCCATGGCCAAGCTCGGCGCCCGCGACCGGGCCCAATTGGTGGTCATTGCCTACGAATCGGGACTGGTCCGGCCCCGCGCCGAGTAGGGGGGAAGCGGACGGAGTAGTGCCGCGTACTCCGGACGCGGTATGCCGCACCCAAGGACGGGACCTGCGAGCGACGCAACGGCGCGGGGGCGTGCGAAAGGCTGGGGTGCCCCTTCGCCGACGTCACAGCAGAGAGATCCCCATCCATGTCCTGGCTGTCCCGCTTCAGCCTTGCCCAAAGGGCGTTGACCGGCCTCGTGTCGATCGTCGCGCTCCTCTTCGGCGCCATAGCCATCCCGCAGCTCAAGCAGCAGCTGCTGCCCTCCATCGAACTGCCGATGGTGTCCGTGCTCGCGCCGTACCAGGGCGCCTCGCCCGACGTGGTGGAGAAGCAGGTCGTCGAGCCGATCGAAGCCATGCTCAAGGGCGTCGACGGCATCACCGGCATCACCTCCACCGCCAGCGAGGGCAACGCCCTCGTCATGGCCACCTTCGACTACGGCGACAGCGGCACCAAGCAGCTCGTCGCGGACGTCCAGCAGGCCGTCAACCGGGCCCGCGTCCGGCTGCCCGCCGAGGTGGACCCGCAGGTGGTGGCCGGTTCCACCGACGACATCCCGACCGTCATCCTCGCCGTCACCTCCGACAAGGACCAGCAGGCCCTCGCCGACCAGCTGGAACGATCCGTCGTCCCCGTCCTGTCGGACATCGAGGGCGTCGGCCAGGTCACCGTGGACGGCGTCCAGGACCTCCAGGTCACCGTCACCCCCGACAACGCCAAGCTCGCGGCCGCCGGCCTCGACGGCGCCGCGCTCGCCCAGGGCCTCCAGGCGGGCGGCGCGACCGTACCCGCCGGCTCCTTCGACGAGGAGGGCAAGAACCGCACCGTCCGCGTGGGCGCCGGCTACACCTCCCTCGCCCAGGTCGAGGACCTGCGCCTGAGCCCCGGCCCCGGCAAGCCGGCCGTCCGCCTCGGCGACGTCGCCA
Source organism: Streptomyces sp. NPDC046303 (assembly GCF_055588085.1). Lineage (NCBI taxonomy): Bacteria > Bacillati > Actinomycetota > Actinomycetes > Kitasatosporales > Streptomycetaceae > Streptomyces > Streptomyces sp. NPDC046303. The sequence goes on along the minus strand of NZ_JBVJFA010000011.1, from coordinate 103,841 downwards.
GCGTGAAGCAGGAGGCGGCCAAGGCCGTCTCGATCACCCGCACCAACGGCAAGCCCAGCCTCGCCCTCGTCCTGACCATGGACAAGGACGGCAGCGCCGTCGCCATCTCGGACGCCGTCAAGGACAAGCTGCCCGAGCTGCGTTCCGCGCTCGGCTCCGGCGCCGACCTGACCGTCGTCGGCGACCAGGGCCCGGCCGTCGCCAAGTCCATCTCCAGCCTCACCACGGAGGGCCTGCTCGGCCTGCTCTTCGCGGTGATCGTGATCCTGGTCTTCCTGGCCTCGCTGCGCTCGACGCTGGTCACCGCGGTCTCCATCCCGCTGTCCGTGGTCCTCGCGCTCGTCGTGCTCTGGACCCGCGACCTGTCGCTCAACATGCTGACGCTGGGCGCGCTCACCATCGCCATCGGCCGCGTCGTCGACGACTCGATCGTGGTGCTGGAGAACATCAAGCGCCACCTCGGCTACGGCGAGGAGCGCGAGGCCGCCATCATCACCGCGGTCAAGGAGGTCGCCGGCGCGGTCACCTCCTCCACGCTGACCACCGTCGCCGTGTTCCTGCCGATCGGCCTGGTCGGCGGCATGATCGGCGAACTCTTCGGCTCCTTCTCGCTCACCGTCACCGCCGCCCTGCTGGCCTCGCTGCTCGTCTCGCTGACGGTCGTGCCAGTGCTCTCGTACTGGTTCCTCAGCGCGCCGAAGGGCGCCGCACAGGATCCCGCGAAGGCCCGCCGCGACGCCGAGGAGAAGGAGGCGCGCAGCAAGCTCCAGCGGATCTACGTACGGGTCCTGGGCTTCGCCACCCGGCGCCGTCTGACCAGCGTGGCCCTCGCGGTCGTCATCCTCATCGGCACCTTCGGGATGACCCCGCTGCTCAAGACCAACTTCTTCGATCAGGGGGAACAGGACGTCCTGACGGTCAAGCAGGAGCTGGCCCCCGGGACCTCGCTGGCCGCCTCCGACGAGGCGAGCCGCAAGATCGAGCAGGCGCTGGCCTCCGTCGAGGGCGTCAAGAGCTACCAGGTCACCGTCGGCTCCTCCGGCTTCCTCGCCGCGTTCGGCGGCGGTACGGGCTCCAACCAGGCCTCGTACCAGGTCACCCTGAAGGACTCCGGCACGGCGGACGCCGTCAAGAAGCAGATCGAGGGCAAGCTGGCCGCCCTCGACGGCATCGGCGAGACCCGGATCGCCGCGGGCGACGGCTTCGGCAACCAGAACCTGAGCGTCGTCGTCAAGGCCGGTGACGGCGAGGTCCTCGCCAAGGCCGCCGAGCAGGTCCGCGCGGAGGTGGCGCGGCTGGAGAACGTCACCGACGTACAGAGCGACCTGTCGCAGTCCGTGCCCCGGATCTCGGTCACCGCCACCCCGAAGGCCGCCGACGCGGGCCTGAACCAGGCCGCGCTGGGCGCGATCGTCGCCCAGGCCGTACGGGGCAACCCGGCGGGCAAGGCCGTCCTGGACAACACCGAGCGCGACATCGTGATCAAGTCCGCGCAGCCGGCCACCACCCTGGCCGAACTGCAGGCCCTGCCGGTCGGCCCGCTCAAGCTCGGTGACATCGCCGAGGTCAAGGTGGTCCCGGGCCCGGTCGCGATGACCCGGATCGACGGCGCCCGCGCCGCCACCGTCACCGCGAAGCCGCTGGGCGACAACACGGGCGCGGTCAGCGCCGAGCTCCAGACGAAGCTCAAGGCCCTGGACCTGCCGGAGGGCGCCACCGCCTCCATCGGCGGTGTCTCGGAGGACCAGGACGAGGCCTTCGCCTCGCTGGGCCTGGCCATGTTCGCGGCCATCGCGATCGTGTTCATGCTGCTGGTCGCGACCTTCCGGTCGCTGATCCAGCCGCTGATCCTGCTGGTCTCCATCCCGTTCGCGGCGACCGGCGCGCTCGGCCTGCTGATCGTCACCGGCACCCCGATGGGCGTTCCGGCGATGATCGGCATGCTGATGCTCATCGGCATCGTGGTGACCAACGCGATCGTCCTGATCGACCTGGTCAACCAGTACCGGGCCCAGGGCCTGGGCGTCGTGGAGGCCGTCGTCGAAGGCGGCCGCCACCGGCTGCGCCCCATCCTGATGACGGCCCTGGCGACGATCTTCGCGCTGCTGCCGATGGCGCTCGGCGTCACCGGCGAGGGCGGCTTCATCTCGCAGCCGCTCGCGGTCGTGGTGATCGGCGGCCTGGTCAGCTCGACCCTGCTGACCCTGCTCCTGGTGCCGACGCTCTACACGATGGTCGAGCTCCGCAAGGAACGCCGCCGGGACAAGCGCACCGCCAAGCGCGAGGCCCGCCTGACGGTGGTCCCGTCCCCGGCGCGGTCCTCGGACGAGGAGACGCCGGCCGGCGTCTGACCGCGCCGCCGCGTGCGCGAAGGCCGAAGGGCCGCCCTCCGTGGAGGGCGGCCCTTCGGGCGTGTGCGGCGGGGGGAGCGGCGGCTACGGCAGCGCCAGCATCCGCTCCAGGGCCAGCTTCGCGAAGCTCTCGGTCTCCTTGTCGACCTGGATCTGGTTGACGAGGTTGCCCTCGGCCAGGGACTCCAGGGTCCACACCAGGTGGGGGAGGTCGATGCGGTTCATCGTCGAGCAGAAGCAGACCGTCTTGTCGAGGAAGACGACCTCCTTGTCCTCCGCGGCGAAACGGTTCGCCAGGCGGCGGACGAGGTTCAGCTCGGTGCCGATCGCCCACTTGGAGCCGGCCGGGGCCGCCTCCAGCGCCTTGATGATGTACTCCGTCGAGCCGACGTAGTCCGCGGCCGCCACGACCTCGTGCTTGCACTCGGGGTGGACCAGGACGTTCACCCCGGGGATGCGGGCGCGCACGTCGTTGACCGAGTCCACCGAGAACCGGCCGTGCACCGAGCAGTGCCCGCGCCACAGGATCATCTTGGCGTCCCGCAGCTGCTCGGCGGTCAGGCCGCCGTTCGGCTTGTGCGGGTTGTACAGGACGCAGTCGTCCAGGGACATGCCCATGTCGCGCACGGCCGTGTTGCGGCCCAGGTGCTGGTCCGGGAGGAAGAGGATCTTCTCGCCCTGCTCGAAGGCCCACTCCAGGGCCTTCTTCGCGTTGGACGAGGTGCAGATCGTGCCGCCGTGCTTGCCGGTGAAGGCCTTGATGTCGGCGGAGGAGTTCATGTACGAGACGGGCACCGTCACATCGGCCACGCCGGCCTCGGTCAGCACGTCCCAGCACTCCGCTACCTGCTCGGCGGTGGCCATGTCGGCCATCGAGCAGCCGGCGGCCAGGTCCGGCAGGACCACCTTCTGGTCGTCCGTGGTCAGGATGTCCGCGGACTCGGCCATGAAGTGCACGCCGCAGAAGACGATGTACTCGGCCTCCGGCTTGGCGGCCGCGTCCCTGGCCAGCTTGAAGGAGTCACCGGTGACGTCGGCGAACTCGATGACCTCGTCACGCTGGTAGTGGTGGCCGAGGATGAAGACCTTGTCCCCGAGCTTCTCCTTGGCCGCGCGGGCGCGCGCCACGAGGTCCGGGTCCGACGGCGAGGGCAGGTCGCCGGGGCACTCCACCCCGCGCTCGCTCTTGGGGTCGGCTTCGCGGCCGAGCAGCAGCAGGGCGAGGGGCGTCGGCTGGACGTCCAAAGGCTGGGCGGTGGTCACGACACGCACCCTTTCTGTTCTGCGACGAGGTACTGACGAGGGACTGACAAGGGACTTCTTCTGGCGCCGGTTCGACTTCTCGTCTACTTGACGCTATCTATCATAACCGCTTCACGTCAGTTTGACGATGCCGATAGTGTCAATGTGACGCATCACCCCGTCGGTCCGCAGGGTCCGCCCGACCCGTGGTGTGCGAGCATGAATGTCTGAAACAAGCGTCGGGTCCCGGAATGAATCCGCGGTCCCGCTCGTTGCCACCAACGGCAAGAGTCCGACGTTTCCCTGCCTCCGGCGGGGAGCCGCCCACTTCGGGAGTGAATGCAGATGTCCGTACAGGACGACAAGACCACTGTGAGCGACGGCATCCTCCTGTCCGACGCCGCCGCCGAGAAGGTCAGGACCCTGCTGGAGCAGGAAGGCCGCGATGACCTGGCGCTGCGCGTCGCCGTCCAGCCCGGCGGCTGCTCCGGCCTGCGCTACCAGCTCTTCTTCGACGAGCGCTCCCTCGACGGCGACGTCGTGAAGGACTTCGACGGTGTGAAGGTCGTCACCGACCGGATGAGCTCCCCGTACCTGCACGGTGCCTCGATCGATTTCGTCGACACCATCGAGAAGCAGGGCTTCACGATCGACAACCCGAACGCCACGGGCTCCTGCGCCTGCGGCGACTCGTTCAGCTAAGGCTGGACCGGGTACGTACGCACGAGGGCCCGCCTCCGCCGCTCACGCGACCGGAGGCGGGCCCTCGTCGTGCGCCTACTGCCGGGGAAGCGGCTTGCCCGTGGTCGCGTCGACCACCTTCCGGTCGCCCAGCGGCTTCTCGAGCGTCACCGTGACGGACATCTCCTGCGCGAGCATGATGCAGGCCTGGCCCGGCTGGTTCGGCGTGTCCGTGATCTTCACCAGGACCGCGTCGGCGGACTCCCGGGCCGACGCGGAGTAGCTGCTGCAGACGCTGCCCCAGAAGTTCACGGTCAGCTTCCGGTCGGCCTGCGCGTACGAGAATCCGGGCACGGTACGGCCGTCCGTCGGGCCGGGCGCCGGCGTGCCGGGGTCCTGCGCGGCGGCGGCCGGCTCGGCCACCGTGCGGCCGGGGGCGCCGCTCTTGCCCGCCACCTCGAACAGCCAGGCCGGAACCAGACCCCGCGCCCCGTCCACCGTCCCGGACACCAGGCCCAGCACGGCGCCCTTGACCGTCTCCGTACGCGGCGGCTTCATCGGCCGCGGCTCCGGATTGCACGGCGGCGTGTCCGTGGTCCCCGCCGCCAGGTCCGGATCCAGCGGAACCGAGCTCGCGCAGCCGCTGGGCCCGGTGCCGCCCCCACCGCCCGACCGCGCGTTCAGCCGGGCCAGCGCCTCCACCGCCCCGACCACCTTCTGGTCGGCCGCCCGTACCGGGGCCGTCAGCTCGCCGCTGCCCGCCACCACCGAGCCGTCGTCCCCCACGCTCACGGTCGTCGACCAGCCCTGCGTGGGCAGCCCGCCGACCACCGGGTCCGCGGTCACCACCCGAACGGAGCCGTGCGTCAGCCGGGCGTCGAGCTTCGCCCCCTCCTGGCCGACGGCCGCCAGCACCGGCCGGGCCGCCGCCTTGGCGGCCTCCTCGGAGACCGGCTTGCCGGAGCCCGCGCTCCCCGCGCTCCCCGCGTCCCGCGGGAGGGTGGCGGGGCCGCAGGTGTCCTTGCCGCGGACGCAGTCGTCGCCACCGCCGCCGCCGTTGCCCCCCGCCTGGAAGCGGCTGAAGTTCCAGGTCCCCGGGGCCGTACGGGCCACCGTGAGCCGCGGCCCGGACCCGTCGGCGGCCTCCCCGGCCAGCCAGACGTCCCCGCTCAGCCGCGGTGTGCCCGGCACGCCCAGGGCCGCGGCGAGGCGTGCCGCCTCCGCCGCGCCGACCTCACCCTTCGCGCTGTAGGAGGGCGCGGAGGCCGGAGCCTCCGGCAGTGCGACGTCGGCCCGGTAGACCACCGGCTCGCCGGACGGGTCGGGCTCACCGGGCGCGATGCCCGGCCCCGACGGGTCGCCCGCGTCGCGGGGCGCGGAGGCCGCGCTGCCCTCCGTACGGGGGCCCGCACCGTCTCCGTGGGCCGTGGACGCCCAGTACGCGGTACCGCCGCCCGTCAGCAGGACGGCAGCCGCGATCGAGCCGACGGCCCAGGACGGCCGCCGTCGTGTACCGCGTGATGTGCCGGGTTGTTCGCTGGTCACCGCATCGCTCCTTTACCTGTCCCGTCCTGCCTGATGCGGGTGGGACGGAACGGAGGCGCAACCGGTTCCCGTCCTACTGGTCCCCGTACGCCGCGGTGGAGGCGATCAGCCGCGCCGAAGCCGGCGGGACGCTGATCCCGTGGATCTGCGAGGGTGCCACGCGGACCGGCCGGGGACCCGCGGGAACCGCCCAGTGCGGGGCCATCCGGGCGCAGTCGCCCAGCAACCGGGCGAAGCCGGTCTGCCGCGAGCCTTCCGCGCCACGCCTGTCGCCGGTGTACTCGCCGTAGCCGAAGTCGTCCGTATACGTCATGCAGGCACCGTAGGCACCGCGCCGTACGGGAAGAAAGGCTTACTACGGGGTAGTTTCGGCCGTTCGGCTCCGGGCCGCCGACCGGGTAGTTTTGACTGTCCCCCTTGCCGTCCTCCGCAGGAGCATCCACGCCGTGCGCATCGCAGTCACCGGCTCCATCGCCACCGACCACCTCATGACCTTCCCCGGCCGTTTCGCCGACCAGCTGGTCGCGGACCAGCTGCACACGGTCTCCCTCTCCTTCCTCGTCGACAACCTCGACGTCCGGCGGGGCGGTGTCGGCCCGAACATCTGCTTCGGCATGGGTCAGCTCGGCACCCGCCCGATCCTGGTCGGCGCCGCCGGCTACGACTTCGACGAGTACCGCGCCTGGCTCGACCGCCACGGCGTCGACACCGAGTCCGTCCGGATCTCCGAGGTGCTGCACACCGCGCGCTTCGTCTGCACCACCGACGCCGACCACAACCAGATCGGCTCCTTCTACACGGGCGCGATGAGCGAGGCCCGCCTGATCGAGCTGAAGTCCGTCGCCGACCGCGTGGGCGGCCTGGACCTGGTCCTGATCGGCGCGGACGACCCCGAGGCGATGCTGCGCCACACGGAGGAGTGCCGGACGCGGGGGATCCCCTTCGCCGCCGACTTCTCGCAGCAGATCGCCCGGATGGACGGCGAGAACATCCGCACCCTGATGGAGGGTGCGACGTACCTCTTCTCCAACGAGTACGAGAAGGGCCTCATCGAGTCCAAGTCGGGCTGGTCGGACGCGGAGATCCTGGCGAAGGTCGGCACGCGCGTGACCACGCTCGGCTCCAACGGCGTCCGCATCGAGCGGGCCGGCGAGGCCCCCCTCGTGATCGGCTGCCCGGAGGAGAACGCGAAGGTCGACCCGACGGGTGTCGGCGACGCGTTCCGCGCCGGGTTCCTCACCGGACTGAGCTGGGGCGTCGGCCTCGAGCGCGCCGCGCAGCTCGGCTGCATGCTGGCCACCCTCGTGATCGAGACCCTGGGCACGCAGGAGTACACCCTCGCCCGGGCCCACTTCATGGAGCGCTTCACGAAGGCGTACGGCGACGAGGCCGCGGCCGAGGTCCAGTCCCACCTGGCCTAGCCCGACCGGGTCCGGGGCCGGTTCCGGGGTACGTCCCGGACCCGGCCCCGGTGCGCCGGCGGAGCCCGTGGTCCGTCAGGTGAGGCGCCGCACCGTGTACGCGACCCCCACGGGCCGCTCGGCTTCGCCCAGGTACGCGTGCCCCCGCATCCCGCACCACGCCGGGATGTCCAGCCGGGCCACCTCGTCGTCGGAGACGACCGTGACCGTGCCGCCCACCGGGACCCGGCCGATGGCGGCGGCGAGCTCGATCACCGGCTGCGGACACCGCAGCCCCAGCGCGTCCAGCTCCAGGGACTCCGACTCCGCGACCGGCGGCACCGCTTCGGCGACGCCCAGCCGCTCCCGCACCCCGGACACCGCCCCCGGCAGCACCTCCAGGAACCCGTTGACCTCCTCCGCCGTGGTCCCCGTCGGCAGGGACACCCGTACGTTGCCCTCCGACAGGACCCCCATCGCCCGCAGCACGTGACTGGGAGTCAGCGTCGAGCTCGTGCACGAGGAGCCCGAGGACACCGAGTACCCGGCCCGGTCCAGCTCGTGCAGCAGGATCTCGCCGTCCACGTACAGGCAGGAGAACGTGACGAGGTGCGGCAGCCGGCGGTCCGGATGGCCGACCACCTCCACGTCCGGGACCAGCCGGACCACCCGCCGCCGGATCCGGTCGACCAGGATCCGCAGCCGGTCCGCCTCCGCCTCGGCCTCGGCCCGTACGGCCCGCAAGGACGCGGCCGCCGCCACGATCGCGGGAAGGTTCCCGAAGCCGGGGGAGCGGCCCGACTCCCTCTCGTCCGCCGGGTGTTGGGGGGAGAAGCGGACTCCCTTGCGGACGGCGAGCAGCCCCACCCCGGGCGGGCCGCCCCACTTGTGCGCGCTGGCGGCCAGCACGGACCAGGCGCCCTCCACCGGCCCCCAGGCCAGCGACTGCGCCGCGTCCACCAGCAGCGGTACCCCCGCCTCCGCGCAGACCCCGGCCACCTCCGCCACCGGCTGGACCGTGCCCACCTCGTGGTTGGCGGACTGGAGGCAGGCCAGCGCGGTCGACGGGCCCACGGCGTCCGCGTACCCGGCGGCGGTCACCGCGCCGTACCGGTCCACCGGGACCTCGGTGACGGTGCCTCCGGCGGCCTCGTGCACCTGTGCCGCGTGGAGTACAGAACTGTGTTCGACCGCCGACAGGACCAGCCGGTTCCCGACGCGCCGGCGCCCCGCGAGGACCCCCGCGACCCCCGTGTGAACCGCGTGCGTCCCCGAAGGAGTGAACACCAGCTCGTCGGCCCGGCATCCCACCGCCTCCGCCGCCGCCTCCCGGGCCGCGTCCAGCAGCAGGCGCGCCCGCCTGCCCTCCCGGTACAGGCGGGCCGGATCGGCCCAGCCCTCGTCCAGGGAGGCCTGCAACGCCTGCCGGGCCACGGGGTGCAGAGGGGCGGCGGACGCGGTGTCGAAGTACGGCATACGCGCACGCTAACCGGCTACCGGCAGCGCCCGAGGTCAGGGGCCGTCAGAAGTCTTCCGGAGGCCCCCATTCAGGGCCGCTCGCAGCATCCCCCGGACGGCGGATCCATCCCTTCGGGGGCAGTAGCGGCGCGTTGGGCACCCTCCCCGCGCGACCCCAAATAGCGTCCAGTAGGGTTTGGTCCGCATAAACATCCAAACCCCTGCCTGCGTCAGGGCCGGCGACCGACCCGAACACGGCCGCGGCCGGCCGCGCGGGCCGAGACTCTCGGGAAGGCGCTACGTGAGTCCCTACGGCTCCGACCGCTCGCCGCGGCGCCCGATGCGGCGGAAGCTGCTGCAGGCGCTGACTGCGGGCGCGGTCCTGGCGACCGCCACTGGTTGCTCGTATAACTGGAAAAGCTTCCCCCGCCTCGGAATGCCGACGCCGGTCACCGAGGAGGCGCCGCGCATCCTCTCCCTGTGGCAGGGCTCCTGGGCGGCCGCGCTCATCACGGGCATCCTGGTGTGGGGCCTGATCATGTGGAGCGTCATCTTCCACCGGCGCAGCCGGACGAAGGTGGAGGTCCCCCCGCAGACCCGGTACAACATGCCCATCGAGGCGCTGTACACCGTGGTCCCGCTCATCATCGTCTCGGTGCTCTTCTACTTCACCGCGCGTGACGAGTCGAAGCTGCTCGCCCTCTCCGCCAAGCCGGCGCACACGATCAACGTGGTCGGCTACCAGTGGAGCTGGGGCTTCAACTACATCGAGGACGTCGACGGCGACGCGGCGACCCCGAAGGCGGGCGAGGTCCCCAAGGAGCTCGCCTCCATCCCGGACCGCTTCACCAAGGACTTCCCCGCGGGCGCCGAAGGCGTCTACACCAAGGGCGTCCCGAGCGACGTGAACCCGGACCGCGCGGCAGAGGGCGTCACGTGGCCCGGCCCGACCCTCTACCTGCCCAAGGGTGAGAAGGTCCGCTTCATCCTGTCGTCGAACGACGTCATCCACTCCTTCTGGGTGGTGCCCTTCCTGTTCAAGCAGGACGTCATCCCGGGCCACACCAACGTCTTCGAGGTCACCCCGACCGAGAACGGCACCTTCAAGGGCAAGTGCGCCGAGCTCTGCGGCGTCGACCACTCCCGGATGCTGTTCAACGTCAAGGTGGTCTCGCCCGAGGAGTACCGGGCGCACCTGAAGGAACTGGCGGAGAAGGGCCAGACCGGCTACCTCCCGGCCGGCATCAAGCAGACCGACCCGGCCCGGAATGCGGAGACGAACACACTGTGAGCATCCTCAACGAATCCCAGGGTGCCGCCGCAGCTGACTCGTACGAGAACGAGCTGCCGGTACGGCGCAAGCAGCCGGGCAACGTGGTCGTGAAGTGGCTCACCACCACCGACCACAAGACCATCGGCACGATGTACCTGGTCACCTCGTTCGTGTTCTTCCTCATCGGCGGCCTCCTGGCGCTCTTCATGCGCGCCGAGCTGGCCCGTCCGGGTACGCAGATCATGTCGAACGAGCAGTTCAACCAGGCGTTCACGATGCACGGCACGATCATGCTGCTGATGTTCGCGACGCCGCTGTTCGCCGGATTCGCGAACTGGATCATGCCGCTGCAGATCGGCGCGCCCGACGTGGCGTTCCCGCGGCTGAACATGTTCGCGTACTGGCTGTACCTCTTCGGCTCGACCATCGCGGTGGCCGGCTTCGTCACCCCGCAGGGTGCCGCCGACTTCGGCTGGTTCGCCTACTCCCCGCTGTCGGACGCGGTCCGCTCGCCGGGCATCGGCGCCGACATGTGGATCATGGGTCTGGCCTTCTCCGGCTTCGGTACGATCCTCGGCTCGGTCAACTTCATCACCACGATCATCTGCATGCGCGCTCCCGGCATGACGATGTTCCGCATGCCGATCTTCACCTGGAACGTGCTGCTGACCGGTGTCCTGGTCCTGCTCGCCTTCCCGGTGCTGGCCGCCGCGCTCTTCGCGCTGGAGTCCGACCGCAAGTTCGGTTCGCACATCTTCGACGCCTCCAATGGCGGCGCCTTGCTGTGGCAGCACCTCTTCTGGTTCTTCGGACACCCAGAGGTGTACATCATCGCGCTGCCGTTCTTCGGCATCGTCTCCGAGATCATCCCGGTCTTCTCCCGCAAGCCGATGTTCGGTTACATCGGTCTGATCGCGGCGACGATCGCGATCGCCGGTCTCTCGGTGACCGTGTGGGCCCACCACATGTACGTCACCGGCGGTGTGCTGCTGCCCTTCTTCTCCTTCATGACCTTCCTGATCGCGGTACCGACCGGTGTGAAGTTCTTCAACTGGATCGGCACCATGTGGAAGGGATCGCTGTCCTTCGAGACTCCGATGCTGTGGACGATCGGCTTCCTGGTCACCTTCACCTTCGGTGGTCTGACCGGCGTCATCCTGGCCTCGCCCCCGATGGACTTCCACGTCTCCGACTCGTACTTCGTCGTCGCGCACTTCCACTACGTCGTCTTCGGCACCGTGGTCTTCGCGATGTTCGCGGGCTTCCACTTCTGGTGGCCGAAGTTCACGGGCAAGATGCTGGACGAGCGCCTCGGCAAGATCACCTTCTGGACGCTGTTCATCGGCTTCCACGGCACCTTCCTCGTGCAGCACTGGCTGGGTGCCGAGGGCATGCCGCGCCGGTACGCGGACTACCTCGCGGCCGACGGCTTCACCCTGCTGAACACCATCTCCACGATCAGCTCGTTCGTGCTCGGCCTGTCGATGCTCCCCTTCATGTACAACGTCTGGAAGACGGCGAAGTACGGCAAGAAGATCGAGGTCGACGACCCGTGGGGCTACGGCCGTTCACTCGAGTGGGCCACCTCCTGCCCGCCGCCGCGGCACAACTTCCTCACCCTGCCGCGGATCCGTTCCGAATCCCCGGCGTTCGACCTGCACCACCCGGAGATCGCGGCCCTCGACCACCTCGAGGACCACACCGCCGGTGGCACCAAGGCGCTCACCGGTGACAAGGAGGCCGGCAAGTGAAGATCCAGGGCAAGATGTTCCTCTGGCTCTCCTTCTTCATCCTGATCATGGCCGTCGTGTACGGCGTGTGGTCGAAGGAGCCCGTAGGCACCACCGCGCTCTTCCTGGCCTTCGGCCTGAGCGTCATGATCGGCTACTACCTGGCCTTCACGGCCAAGCGCGTCGACGAGATGGCCCAGGACAACCTGGAGGCCGACGTCGCCGACGAGGCGGGCGAGCTGGGGTTCTTCGCCCCGCACAGCTGGCAGCCGCTCTCGCTGGGCATCGGTGGCGCGCTCGCGTTCATGGGCGTCATCTTCGGCTGGTGGCTCATGTACTTCTCGGCCCCGATCATCCTGATCGGCCTGTGGGGCTGGGTGTACGAGTACTACCGCGGTGAGAACCAGAACCAGTAGCAAGACCCGTAGCACTCGGTGAACCTGGGGCCCGGACACCTCTTCGGAGGGGTCCGGGCCCCTCGTTTGCAGTCACTCCACGCGCCGTAATTGTCATATCTTCATAGCGTTGGCTCCATGAAGCACTCACCGCGTCTTTGGACGGTACTCAGCTGCTCCCTGCTGGTCGCGTCCCTCGGGGCCGGCGCCACCGCATGCGGGTCCGGCGACAACCCGCTGTCAGCCCGCCCGTACGACGCGGGCGAGCAAGTCGCCTTCAACCAGGCCGCCGGCGGGCGCCCCGTCGACCCCAACAAGCCCCTCGAAGTCACCACGAAGGGGGGTGAGGCCCGCATCACCGACGTCACCGTGGTGGACACCCACGGACGCCGGCTGGCGGGCGAACTGTCCGCCAAGGGCGACCGCTGGCACAACACGGCGTCCATGGCGGCGGGCGTCCGCTACACGGTCACCGTCAGCACCGAGAACGGCGAGGGCGCCCCCGGCCAGCGCACGATGTCCTTCGAGACCACCCCGGCCAAAGGTGTCCTGAAGGTGGAATTCGGGCCCGAGGAAGGCAAATACGGCGTCGGACAGCCCCTCACGGCCGACCTCAGCGAACCCGTCAAGGACAAGGCCGCCCGCGCCGTCGTCGAACGGGGCCTCGTGGTCACCGCCCCCGCCGGTGTCGAGGGCGCCTGGCACTGGGTCGACGACAAGAGGCTCCACTACCGCCCCAAGGAGTACTGGCCGGCCAACACGGAGGTCTCCGTACGGAGCAACCTGGAGGGCGTCCTGATCCAGGACGCCCTCTACGGGGCCGCGGCCAAGCCGCTGAAACTGGAGATCGGCGACCGCGTCGAGGTCACCACCGACGCCGCCTCGCACTACCTCACGTTCAAGCGCAACGGAGAAGTGATCAACACCATTCCGGTGACCACCGGAAAGCCCGGCTTCTCCACCCGCAACGGCGTCAAGGTGGTGCTCGGCAAGCAGTACTACGTCCAGATGCGCGGGGACACCGTCGGCATCGGCGGCAGCGAGTACTACAACCTGCCCGTCTACTACGCCACTCGCGTCACCTGGAGTGGTGAATACGTCCACGCCGCGCCGTGGTCCGTCGGCTCGCACGGTTATGCGAACGTCAGCCACGGATGCACCGGCATGAGCACCGGCAACGCCGCCTGGTTCTACGAGAACATCACCGAAGGCGACATCGTCCAGGTGATCAACAGCATCGGCGACGACATGGACATCTTCGGAAACGGCTTCGGCGACTGGAACATGGACTGGAAGGACTGGCGCCAGGGCAGCGCCCTCCTCAAGGGCACCCAGGAAGGCCGCAGCCCCGTCGACCAGGCCCGTCTGCGCCCCACCGTCTGACCCCCGGCCCCTCCGCGGGGGCCCACGGCACCCCGTGGGCCCGCGGACGGCCCGTCAGGCGGCCGAGGAGGACAGGCGGGAGCGCAGCAGGGCCGCCAAGGCGTCCGCGAACTCCACCGGGTCCACCGGAAGGGTCACCGCGGCGTCCGCGCGGCTCCACGTGGCCAGCCAGGCGTCCTGGGGGCGTCCCATGAGCAACAGCACGGGCGGGCACCGGAAGATCTCGTCCTTGATCTGCCGGCACACGCCCATGCCCCCGGCCGGAACCGCTTCGCCGTCCAGCACGCACACGTCGATGCCGCCCGCGTCCAGCTCGGTCAGGACCGCCGGCAGCGTCGCGCACTCCAGGAACTCCACCGGCGGCAGGTCCGCGGCCGGCCTGCGCCCTGCCGCCAGCCGCACCTGCTCCCGGGTGCCCGCGTCGTCGCTGTAGACCAGAACCCGCGCAGTCGCCCGCATTTCGTTCCTCCACGTGTCACGTGAATCACGTTGATGTTGCGCGGGATGCTACTCCTCCCGCCGCGCTGTCAACATCCGTTCGGACACCCTCGCACGAGACGCTCATTGGCTCATCTGATGGGCCGTTCGGGCCTTGCACACGCCCCGGACACTCCGAACGGCACCCCCCGGGGTGAGGGCGGGATAAGCGACCGACATAATGTCGGTCGTGGCGACAGCAACGACAGTAGATACCGGGCACGCGCACCCGACGGTCAACCGGCCGAACCTCGTCAGCGTCGGAACCATCATCTGGTTGAGTTCCGAGCTGATGTTCTTCGCGGCCCTCTTCGCGATGTACTTCACCCTGCGATCAGTGACAGGCCCCGAGTACTGGACAGAGCAGGCTTCGGCCTTGAACCTGCCCTTCTCGGCGACGAACACGACGATCCTGGTGCTTTCCTCGCTCACCTGCCAGCTCGGCGTATTCGCCGCCGAGCGCGGTGACGTGAAGAAGCTCCGGACGTGGTTCATCATCACGTTCGTCATGGGTGCGATCTTCATTGGCGGCCAGGTGTTCGAGTACACCGAGCTGGTCAAGCACGAGGGCATGAGCCTCTCGTCCGGTCCGTACGGCTCGGTCTTCTACCTGACCACCGGGTTCCACGGTCTGCACGTGACGGGCGGTCTCATCGCCTTCCTGCTGGTCCTCGGCCGGACGTACGCGGCCAAGAGGTTCACCCACGAACAGGCCACGTCGGCCATCGTCGTGTCCTACTACTGGCACTTCGTCGATGTCGTCTGGATCGGCCTCTTCGCGACGATCTACCTGATCAAGTAGCGAACACGTCACCGGGCCCGACCCGGCACTCCATCCAGACACACCGACGCAGAAGATCCTGACACCGGGGTAATCCGTGAAAAAGCTCTCCGCACGACGACGCCATCCGCTGGCGGCGGTCGTCGTTCTACTCCTCGCGCTGGCGGCCACTGGGGGGCTGTACGCCGCCTTCGCGCCCGCGGGCAAGGCGCAGGCCGAAGAAACCGCCCAGTCCCTCGCCATCGAGGAGGGCAAGAAGCTCTACGCCGTGGGTTGCGCAAGCTGCCACGGAACCGGCGGTCAGGGTTCCTCTGACGGCCCGAGCCTGGTCGGCGTCGGCTCCGCGGCCGTCGACTTCCAGGTGAGCACGGGCCGCATGCCCGCCCAGCAGCCCGGCGCCCAGGTGCCGAAGAAGCCCGCCGTCTACTCGCAGGCGCAGATCGACCAGCTGGCGGCGTACATCGCCTCCCTCGGTGCCGGTCCGATCACGCCGACCGAGAAGCAGTACGACCCGGCAGGTGCCGACATCGCCAATGGTGGTGAGCTGTTCCGCAACAACTGCGCGCAGTGCCACAACTTCACCGGCGAGGGCGGCGCCCTGACGAACGGCAAGTACGCCCCCAACCTTGAGGACGTCTCGCCGAAGCACATCTACGAGGCCATGCTGACCGGCCCGCAGAACATGCCTTCCTTCCCGGACGGCACCATGCCGGAGAAGCAGAAGAAGGACATCATCGCGTACCTCGAGAACGTCAACGGCGAGAAGTCCACCAGCCCCGGTGGCCTCAAGCTCGGCGGCCTCGGTCCCGTTTCCGAGGGTCTGTTCGGCTGGATCTTCGGTCTGGGTGCGCTGATCGCTGTTGCCGTCTGGGTCGCGGCCCACACCGCTAAGGCCAAGAAGTCATGAGTCAAGACATTCCCGAAGAGAAGCACCTGCCGAGTGAGCAGGGCGACGCGCACCACGGTGCCGTAGCGGTTGCGGACGACCCGTTCGCCGACCCGGGCCTGCCGGTCCACAAGCCGCGCATCCAGGACATCGACGAGCGTGCGGCGAAGCGCTCCGAGCGCACCGTTGCGATGCTGTTCACGCTGTCGATGCTGGCCACGGTGGCCTTCATCGCCGCCTACGTGACCATCCCGGTCGACAAGATCGTGTACATCTTCCCGCTCGGGAAGGTCAGCGCGCTCAACTTCGCGCTGGGCATGACCCTCGGCACGGCGCTCTTCTGCATCGGCGCGGGCGCGGTCCACTGGGCCCGCACCCTGATGTCCGACGTCGAGGTCGCCGCCGAGCGCCACGAGATCGCGGCTCCGCCGGAGGTCAAGGCGCAGGTCATGCAGGACTTCCGCGACGGCGCGGAGGAGTCGGGCATCGCCCGCCGCCCGCTGATCCGCAACACGCTGCTGGGTGCGCTGGCCATGCTGCCGCTCTCCGCCGTCGTGATCATGCGCGACCTGGGCCCGCTGCCCGAGGACAAGCTGCGCAAGACCCTGTGGGCCAAGGGCAAGCTGCTCATCAACCAGAACACGATGGAGCCGCTGCGTCCCGAGGACGTCCTGGTCGGTTCGCTGACCTTCGCCATGCCGGAAGGCCTGGAGGAGGAGCAGCACGACTTCCAGGTCCAGATCGCCAAGGCCGCCCTGATGATCGTCCGGATCAAGCCGGAGGACATCAAGGACAAGCAGGAGCTGGAGTGGTCCCACGACGGGATCGTGGCCTACTCCAAGATCTGCACCCACGTCGGCTGCCCGATCAGCCTGTACGAGCAGCAGACGCACCACGTGCTCTGCCCGTGCCACCAGTCCACCTTCGACCTTTCCGACGGCGCCCGTGTCATCTTCGGCCCGGCTGGTCACGCGCTCCCGCAGCTGCGGATCGGTGTGAATGACGAAGGCTTCCTCGAAGCGCTCGGCGACTTCGAAGAGCCCGTCGGTCCTGCATTCTGGGAGCGCGGATGAGTACTGCGACTGACACCAAGACGGCGCGCAAAGCGCCCGCCGGCGAGCGCATGGCCGACTGGGCGGACGGCCGCCTGGGCATCTACGGCCTGGCCAAGGCCAACATGCGCAAGATCTTCCCGGACCACTGGTCCTTCATGCTGGGTGAGATCTGCCTCTACAGCTTCATCATCATCATCCTCACGGGTGTGTACCTGACGCTGTTCTTCCACCCGAGCATGAACGAGGTCGTGTACCACGGCTCGTACGTGCCCATGCAGGGCGTCATGATGTCCGAGGCCTTCGCCTCGACCCTGGACATCAGCTTCGACGTCCGCGGTGGTCTGCTCATCCGCCAGATCCACCACTGGGCCGCGCTGATCTTCGTCGCGGCGATGGTCGTGCACATGATGCGCGTCTTCTTCACCGGTGCGTTCCGCAAGCCGCGCGAGATCAACTGGATCTTCGGCTTCCTGCTGCTGGTCCTCGGCATGTTCACCGGTTTCACCGGTTACTCGCTGCCGGACGACCTGCTCTCGGGTACCGGTGTCCGCTTCATGCAGGGCGCCATCCTGTCCGTCCCGGTCGTCGGCACGTACCTGTCGATGTTCCTGTTCGGCGGGGAGTTCCCGGGCGGCGACTTCGTCGCGCGGTTCTACTCGGTGCACATCCTGCTGCTGCCCGGCATCATGATGGGCCTGCTGGTGGCCCACCTGATCCTGGTCTTCTACCACAAGCACACCCAGTTCCCCGGCCCCGGCAAGACGAACAACAACGTCGTCGGCATGCCGCTGCTGCCGGTCTACATGGCCAAGGCCGGAGGCTTCTTCTTCCTGGTCTTCGGTGTCATCGCGGCCGTCGCGGCGATCGCCTCGATCAACCCGATCTGGGCGCTCGGCCCGTACCGCCCGGACCACGTGTCCACCGGTGCGCAGCCCGACTGGTACATGGGTATGCCGGAAGGCCTGATCCGAGCCATGCCCGGCTGGGAGATCAACCTGTGGGGCCACACGCTCGTCCTGGGCGTGTTCATCCCGCTGATCCTCTTCCCGCTGGTCCTGGGCGCGATCGCCGTCTGGCCGTTCATCGAGTCCTGGGTCACCGGTGACAAGCGCGAGCACCACCTGCTGGACCGCCCACGCAACGTCCCGACCCGTACGGCCTTCGGTGTCGCCTGGATCGCGGAGTACATCGTGCTCCTCATCGGCGGCGGCAACGACATGTTCGCCCAGTACTTCCACCTGTCGATCAACTCGATCACCTGGTTCGTCCGGATCGGCTTCTTCGTCGTCCCGGTCCTCGCCTTCATCGTCACCAAGCGGATCTGCCTCGGCCTCCAGCGCCGGGACCGGGACAAGGTGCTGCACGGTCGCGAGACCGGCATCATCAAGCGCCTGCCGCACGGTGAGTTCGTCGAGGTCCACGAGCCGCTCTCGCAGGACAAGCTGCACACGCTCACCTCGTACGTCACCTACGAGCCGATCGAGATCGGCCCGACGGTCGACGAGAACGGCGTCGTGCGCAAGGTGAAGCTCGGCGAGAAGCTGCGCGCGAAGCTCAGCAAGGGCTTCTACGCCGAGGGCAACCAGATTCCGAAGCCCACGGTGGAGGAGTACAAGGAGATCCAGAGCGGCCACGGCCACCACTGATCCCGTTTGAGGGACTGGTTCCGGCCAGTCCCGGTGTCGCCACGGCGAGAGCCCCGTCCAGTGTCTGGACGGGGCTCTTTGCCGTCTCCGGGGCTGGATAGGCTGAAGGCCTTCCCATTCGGTGTGGGCCCCCACAACAGCGGGCGACGAGCAGCAGGAGCGGACCATGAACGTTGCGACCCCGGCAGGCGGCGACAGCGTGGCGGCCCGTGGCTGGCCGGGCGTACTCGACGCGCTGCTCACCGGACGGGACCTGAACGCGGAGGACACCGCCTGGGCCATGGACCGGATCATGCGCGGCGAGGCCACCGACGCCCAGATCGCCGGCTTCGCGGTCGCGCTGCGGGCCAAGGGGGAGACGGTCGCGGAGATCAACGGCCTGGTCCGGGCCATGTACGCGCACGCCAACCTCATCGAGGTGCCGGGCCGGACGGTGGACATCGTCGGCACGGGCGGCGACGGGGCCAAGACGGTGAACATCTCCACGATGTCGGCGATCGTCGTGGCCGGTACGGGCGCCAAGGTGGTCAAGCACGGCAACCGGGCCGCCTCCTCCGCGAGCGGCTCCTCGGACGTGCTGGAGAAGCTCGGCGTCAACCTGGACCTCACCCCGGCGCGGGTGGCGGAGGTCGTGGAGGAGGCCGGCATCACCTTCTGCTTCGCCGTGAAGTTCCACCCGGCGCTGCGGCACGTGGCCGCGGCCCGCAAGGAACTGGGCATCCGCACCACCTTCAACTTCCTCGGCCCGCTCACCAACCCGGCCCAGGTCCGCGCCCAGGCCACTGGCGTCGCGGACCCCCGGGTGGCCCCGATCGTGGCCGGCGTCCTCGCCGACCGCGGCTCCTCGGCGCTCGTCTTCCGCGGCGACGACGGCCTGGACGAGCTGACCACCACCGCCACCTCGCGGGTGTGGTGGGTCCGCGACGGCGAGGTGGCCGAGCAGCCCTTCGACCCCCGTGACGTGGGCATCCCCCTGGTCGACGTGTCGCAGCTGCGCGGCGCGGACGCCTCGTACAACGCCGACATCGCCCGCCGCCTGCTCGCCGGCGAGACGGGCCCGGTCCGGGACGCGGTGCTGCTGAACTCGGCGGCGGCCCTGGTGGCGCTGGACCCGGGCACGGGCAGCCTGGAGGAGCAGATCGCGGCCGGGATCGCCCGTGCGGCGGAGTCCGTCGACTCGGGCGCGGCCCGGGCGGCACTGGAGCGGTGGGTGGCGGCCAGCAACGCCTGACCCCGCGCTTTTCGGTCAAGGCCCCGGTCCGGATGCTGGACCGGGGCCTTGCGCGTGCGGGATCTTGTGGCAGGATGCTGACCAGGTCACGAGTGACAGCGTTTAGGCCCCGGCTTGCTGTCCGGCAACCCTCCTTCCGTGGCGGGGTGCCCCGGGTGATGACCAGGTCGTAGGCAGCAAGGCCTACGGCAAGCGCGGATCCCTCGACACCAGGGGTCCTGGTCTCTCGAGGAGCGTTTTCCGTGAGCAAGCGAATGCGATAGGGCGACTCCGCCCCTTCTTCACCCCTCGGACAGGGTCGTTTCGGCGTACCCCCGTTCAGCTCCGAGGACTTCCCGTACCCCGCCGCACGGCGCCGCGCCGTGGCCGCGTACGGGCACACCGAAGCCATTCACCCCTGCCTGCCGGGAGATTCCGCCATGTCCGCATCCCTGACTGCCGTCGCCACCGCCACCGCCGCCGCCGTGACCACCGACACCGTCGACCTCGCCTGTGCCGGGCCGCTGCCGGTCCTCGGCCGGGACGTCACCGTCCCGCTCGTCACCGGCGGCGAGGTCGCCTACGCGGCCCTCGACTACGCGGCCAGCGCCCCCGCGCTCCAGCGGGTCTGGGACGACGTGGCCGCGTACGCCCCGTACTACGGCAGCGTCCACCGCGGCGCCGGCTACCTCTCGCAGCTCTCCACCGACCTCTTCGAGCAGAGCCGGGTCACGGTCGCCGAGTTCCTGGACTGCCGCCCCACCGATCAGGTGGTCTTCACCCGGTCCACCACCGACTCCCTGAACCTGCTCGCGGCCGTCCTCCCGGCCGGCTGCCAGGTCTTCGTCTTCGAGACCGAGCACCACGCCTCGCTGCTGCCGTGGACGGACGCGCAGGTCACCTACCTCAACGCGCCCCGCACCCCGGACGAGGCCGTCGCCACCCTGGAGCGGGCGCTCGCCGACCGCGACCCCTACGGCCCGGCCCTGGTCTGCGTCACCGGCGCCTCCAACGTCACCGGTGAGCTGTGGCCGGTCAAGGAGCTCGCCGCCGCCGCGCACGCCCACGGCGCGCGGATCGTCCTGGACGCCGCCCAGCTGGCCCCGCACCACCCCGTCTCGGTCCGGGACCTCGACGTGGACTGGGTCGCCTTCTCCGGCCACAAGCTCTACGCCCCCTTCGGCTCGGGCGTCCTCGCCGGCCGCGCGGACTGGCTCCAGGAGGCGGAGCCGTACCTGGCCGGCGGCGGTGCCTCCCGCACGGTCGCCCGCCGCGCGGACGGCGGCGTGGACGTCGAGTGGCACACCACCGCCGCCCGCCACGAGGCCGGCTCCCCGAACGTCATCGGCGTCTACGCGATCGCCTCCGCCTGCCGGGCCCTCCGGGAAGCCGGGTTCGAGAACCTGGTGGCCCGCGAGCAGCACCTCATCGCGAAGGTCCGCGAGGGCCTGGCCGACGTTCCGGCGGTCCGCGTCCTCTCGCTGTTCGGCGACGAAGCCCCGCGCGTCGGCGTCATCTCGTTCGTCGTGGACGGCTGGAACAGCTCCCACTTCGCGGCCGCGCTGTCCGCGGAGTACGGGATCGGCGTCCGCGACGGCCTGTTCTGCGCCCACCCGCTGGTCCGCACCCTGCTGGGCAGCGAGCCGCAGGCCCAGGGCGCATGCGGAGCCCCCGAGGCGGCCCCGGGCGCCCCCTCACTCAACGCGGTCCGCGTCAGCTTCGGCGCCGGCACCCCCGACGAGCACGTGGACCGCTTCGTCCGCGCGGTACGCGAACTCGTCGCGGACGGCGCGAAGTGGCAGTACCGCACCGAGGACGGCCGCTGCGTCCCGGCCGTCTGACAGTCTGCGGACCATGACCTACTGGGACCCGATACCGACCGTCCGCGCCGTGGCGGGCACGCACCTGCCCCACTGGGGGCCGGGCACCCGTCCGCCGGTGTCCGACTGGAGCAGGGGGTCGGCGAGCACGTGCGAGCCCGACCAGTGGAGCGAGCGCAACTGGCGCAACGTACCCGGTCCGTTCTACGGCGCCGGCACGGACACCTGCTGGACCGGCCACGACTGCGCGCCCGCGAACGTGATGTACGACGGCGAGCACAACCAGGAGTTCGTCTACCGGCAGCCCCGCGACGAGCAGGAGACCTACGCGGTCCTCTGCGCCGCGGAGTGCGACCCGATGTGCGGCTACGCGGGTGACGGGGACCTGCGCTGGACGCCCGAGCTGGTCCGGGACTGGTGGCGCGACCGGGGAGGGGTGCGGGAGTGGGCCGTGGCCCTGGACCGCCGCTGGTCGGCGTCGGAGAGCGTCTACGAGCGGGAGGCCTCGGCGGGGGCCCGCGCGTTCACCGCCCACATCGACCGCGGCCTCGAGGAATACCTGCGCGACTACCTCTTCTGGCTCTCGGAGGGCCGCCCCGCCCGGCCCGGCGAGCGCCTGCCGGAGCTGGCCGGCGTATGACCGATGGGCGGGACCGGTCTGTTGGGGTGGTGCCCCGCCCGTGTCCTCCCGGCCCAGGGGCGCTCGGCATGCGTGGGGAGCGGGGGCACTGCGGGGCGTCCCCGCAGGAGGAGCGCGCAACCGCCCTCCGCATCGAGCGGTGCCTCAGTGCGCGACGACGAGGAGACGCCCCGGAGGGACCCCGCGGACGGGCCGGCGGGCCGGTCCCGGGCAGGGGGCCAAACCCAGCCCCGCCGGCGTTTGAGGCGCGGGGTCCGGGGCGGAGCCCCGGGGGCCGGGCGGAGGCAGGGGAGGGCGGACGGAGCCCCGGCCGGGCGAAGGCAGGGCAGACGGCGGGGCCCAGCGCTAAGCGTCCAGGCCGATCGCGAACGCCGCCTCGAGGTCGTGCTGCGAGTACGTACGGAACGCCACGTGCGTGTCGGTCGCCTCGACGCCCGGGATCTTGCTGATGCGGCCCGGGATGATGTCCGCCAGGTTCTCGTGGCGGGCCACGCGGACCAGCGCGATCAGGTCGTACGTCCCCGTGACGGAGTAGACCTCGCTGACGCTGTCCAGCGCGGCGATGGACTCGGCGATCTCGGGGATGCGGTCCACGCTGGTCTTGATGAGCACGATCGCGGTGATCACGGCTGACTGTCTCCCTCGGTGGCCGTCGCTGGTCGCTCCACTCTAGTCGCAGGCCGATAGCGCGCCCACGCGTACAGGAAGCCGACGGAGAAGCCCACCAGATGGGCCAGATAGGCGACCCCGGGACCGCTGCCCGCACGGTGCGCCGCCACCCCTTGGAGGGCGAACCAGAACAGCAGCACGATCCACGCCGGGAACCGCAGCGGCAGGAAGAAGAGGAAGGGGAACAGGCTCGTCACCCTGGCCCGCGGGAGCAGGTAGAGGAAGGCGCCCAGCACGGCCGAGATGGCCCCGGACGCCCCGACCAGCGTCTGGGCGGACCCCGCGTTGGCCGCCGCGTACGCCGCCAGGGCCACGTACCCCGTACAGACGTAGAACACGAGGAACGCCGGCCGGCCCATCCGCTCCTCCGCCATCGCGCCGAAGACGTGGAGGAAGAGCATGTTGCCGAGCAGGTGCAGCCAGCTCCCGTGCACGAACAGCGCGGTCAGCGGCGTCAGCCAGGCCCGCGGGCGGCCCGTGAACAACTCGTCCGGGACCACTCCCCAGCGCCGGAAGTACTCCGTCCCGGCGGTCAGCAGCCCCTCGCCGGTCCCGTAGGCCGGGTTCAGACCCGAGGCCGGGCCCAGGACGAACACCAGGGCGCAGCCGGCGATCAGCGCATGGGTGACCACCGGTCCCCGGGCGGCCTCGCGAACGGCCTGCCACCTTACGATCATGTGACAGAGCATGACGCAACCCACCCCACCCGAGGCGGTGGCAGGCCGTAGGGTTACGAGCCGGCGTCCGCCCAATCGGCGCGGGCGGCTCAGCCGACGGCTTTAATTGAATCAGCTACGAAGGAGAGAGCGGCCTGATGACGGTTCCCCTGCCGACCGACACCACCCGGTGGCGCTGCACCCTGTGCGGCAACCTCACGCGCTTCGACGTCACCCGTTCGTCGAAGGTCGTGGAGTACGTCCACTTGGACCTCGCCGGGGAGCCCAAGGTCGAGGAGCGCGAGGTGGTCAATGAGACCATCGAGTCGGTCCGCTGCCGCTGGTGCAACGCGGTGGACCAGATCGAGCTCGTGGACAGGCCGGGCGCGGACTCCTGACGGAGCCCCGCCCACGGTAGATCGGTAGGGGTGACGGACTGTGGAGCCAGCAAGCGGCGCTGGGCCGGCCGATGCGGCCGGCGACGCCGCCGAGGTGCTCGACCGCCCGCTGCCGGAAGGCGTGCGGCGCCGGGTCGTCGCGCTCGTCTCGGACGCCTTCGGCGGACTGACGGTCGCGGACCTCCCGGCGCAGCTGCGCCAGTACGCCCGTTTCACCCCGACCCGGCGCGCCAAGTTCGCGGGCAACGCGATGGCCGCGGCGGTCGAGACCGACCCCGTGTTCCGCAGCCGGGTCGCCGAGAAGCTGCGCGAGGCGCAGGCGGACCTGGCCGGTGCGCTGGAGTCCGGCGCACCGCCCGCCGCCGCGGATCCGCTGGACGTGGCGGCGGCCGCGTACGTCCTGCGGCCGGTCGGCTGGGTCAAGCTGGTGGCCGCCGCCGGCGAGGAGGCGCAGCGCGCCGATGCCGAGCGGGTCGGCGAGGAGACCCGGCGCGAGCTGGACCGGCTGCGCGAGGAGCTGGCGCAGCTGCGGGACGTGCAGCGCTCGGGCGGTGAACAGGTGCGGGCCGAGCTGGACGAGGCCCGCAAGGAAGCGGAATCGCTTCAGCGCAAGCTGCGCAGCGCGCTCAGCGACGTCAAGCGCGGCGAGGCCGCCCTGCGCAAGGTCAACACGGAGATCGACGGGATCCGCGGCGAGGCGGCCGCACGGGTGGCCGCCGCCGAGAGCGAGACCCGGCGGCTCAAGTCCCGTCTGGCGGAGGTGGAGACGGCGCTGGAGACCTCGCGCCGGGCCACCCGCGAGGGACGCAGCATCGAGGACATGCGGCTGCGGCTGCTGCTGGACACCGTGCTGGACGCGGCGGCGGGGCTGCGCCGCGAGCTGGCGCTGCCGCCGGTGTCGACGCGCCCCGCGGACACCGTGGAGGCCGTGGAGCCGGGCCGGATGACCCCGAAGGACATCGCGGCGCGCGCCCTGTCGGAGACCGATCCGGCGCTGCTGGACCAGCTGTTGGCGCTGCCGCAGGCCCATCTGGTCGTCGACGGCTACAACGTGACCAAGACGGGCTATCCGACGATGCCGCTGGAGAAGCAGCGGCTGCGGCTGCTGGGCGGGCTGTCGATGCTGGCCGCGCAGACGGGCGCGGAGATGACCTGTGTCTTCGACGGGGCGGAACTGGCCGCCCCGGTGCTGCTCGCGCCGCCGCGCGGGGTCCGGGTGCTGTTCTCCAAGGCCGGGGTGACGGCGGACGAGCTGATCCGCCAGCTGGTGCGGGCGGAGCCGCCCGGCCGGCCGGTGGTCGTGGTCTCCACCGACCGGGAGGTCGCGGACGGGGTGGCCAAGGCGGGCGCGCGGCCCGTGGCGTCCGCATTGCTCCTGAAGCGGCTTTCGCGCGTTTCGTAACTCCTGCCCTGCATGCCCGAATTGGCGGGGCGCTCGGGGAACGTACCGTCAAGTGCCCTGCACAGAGCGTGCGCTGTAGGTAAAGAAGCTGGTCGGGGACCGACTTTTTTCCCGGCAGGATTTGAACTGATCACAGTAGGGTCACTAGGGTCTGCTCAAACCTTCGTGCGGTAGATCACTCATTCGGGGTGGCAGCGGAGGTGCTGCCGAGTTGCGTTCTTCGGCGGCTCGAGGAAGAAGGAGATCGCCTTCGTGGCGTCCCACCGTCGACCCAAGCAGCCGACCCGCGCTCGTGTGACCGTGCTGACCGCCACCGCGGCCGCGGCCGTCGCGCTCTCCACCCAGGGCGCCACCGCCGCCCCGGCGAAGCCGAGCAAGGACGAGGTCAAGTCCCAGGTCGACGCGCTCTACGAAGAGGCGGAGCAGGCCACCGAGAAGTTCAACGGGGCCAAGGAACGCCAGGAGAAGCTCGAGAAGGAGATCGGGCAGCTCCAGGACCAGGTCGCGCGCGGCCAGGGCGACCTCAACGAGCTGCGCGGCACGCTCGGTTCGATGGCGAGCGCCCAGTACCGCAGCGGCGGCATAGACCAGTCGCTCGCCCTCCTCCTCTCCGAGGACCCCGACAGCTACCTCGACAAGGCCTCCTCCCTGGAGCACCTGAGCGGCAAGCAGGTCGAGGCGGTCCAGAAGATCCAGGCCAAGCAGCGCACCCTCGCGCAGCAGCGCCAGGAGGCCGCCGGCAAGCTCGCCGACCTCGACGCCACCCGCAAGGAGCTCGGCGAGAAGAAGAAGGTCTCGCAGGAGAAGCTCGCCGCGGCCCAGGCCCTGCTCAACACCCTGACCGCGCAGGAGCGTGCCGCGCTCAAGGACGAGGAGTCGCGCGCCAGCCGCAGCGACAGCCAGCGCGTCGAGCTCGGCAACGTGAGCGCCTCCGGCCGGGCCGGAGCGGCCCTGGCGGCCGCCAAGACCAAGCTGGGCGGCGCGTACGTCTCCGGCGCCACCGGCCCGAGCGCCTTCGACTGCTCCGGGCTGACCCAGTGGGCGTACAAGCAGGCCGGTGTGAGCATCAGCCGCACCACCTACACCCAGGCGAACGACGGCACGCGCATCAGCCGCAGCCAACTCCAGCCCGGTGACCTGGTCTTCTTCTACAACGACCTGCACCACGTCGGCCTCTACGCCGGCAACAACATGACGCTGCACGCCTCCAACCCGCGCGGCGGCATCAAGTACGAGTCGATGGACAACATGCCGTTCATGTTCGGCGTCCGCGTCTCCTGACGCGCCGTACACCGCCCATCCGGGCGAATTCCACGGCTCCGCTCTGACCCCACGCCCCGCCGGTGACCTGCGTCTCCGGCGGGGCGTCGCCGTGCGTGCCCTCCGACGGTCGTTGGCCGGTGCCCGGTGGCGCGGCTACTGTCTGCCAGCGCGTAACCCGGCACACGTCCGTCCACGGGGGGCGGACCCGGGCCACGCCCAGCGGAAGGGAGCGGTTTCACGTGGCGTCCCATCGCCGGCCCGGGCTCGGCAGCCTCGACCGGAACACGAAGGTCACCGTCCTCACCGCCGCCGCGGCCACGGCCGCCGTCGCCATGACGGGCGCGCCCGCCCTCGCCGCCCCCGGCCTGCCGCAGGAACCCCCAACGGGCTCCCGCGCCCAGGTCGACCGGCTCTTCGAGGAGGCCGAGCAGGCCACCGAGCGCTTCAACGAGGCGGGCGAGAAGGCCGACCGGCTGCGCGCCGAGGTCAACCGGGCCCAGGACGCGGTCGCCCGCGGGCAGGCGCGCATCAACACCATGCGGGGCATCCTCGGCAC
Source organism: Streptomyces sp. NPDC046303 (assembly GCF_055588085.1). NCBI lineage: Bacteria > Bacillati > Actinomycetota > Actinomycetes > Kitasatosporales > Streptomycetaceae > Streptomyces > Streptomyces sp. NPDC046303. The sequence goes on along the minus strand of NZ_JBVJFA010000011.1, from coordinate 76,924 downwards.
CTTCGCCGGAGCCCAGTACCGCAGCGGGGGCATCGACCCCGCCGTCGGCCTGATGCTGGCCGAGGACCCCGACGCGTACCTGGAACAGGCCGCCGCCCTGGACCGGCTGACCGGCCGCCAGGCCCGGCAGCTCGACGAACTCCGCGAGGAGCAGCGCCGACTCGGCCAGGAGCGCCGGGAGGGCGCCCGCAAACTCGCCGAACTCGACGCGCTGCGCGCCGAGGTGGCCCGGCACAAGCGCTCGGTCACGGCCAAGCTCGCGGCCGCCCGGCGGCTGCTCAACGCCATGCCCTCCGAGGAGCGGGCCGACTTCGAGCGTGCCTCCCGCTCCGGCGGCCGCCCCGACGCGCTGCCCGACCTCCCCTCCCTGGGCCCCTCCTCCGGCCGCGCCGCGACCGCCGTGATGGCGGCCCGGGCCGCCGTCGGCCGCCCGTACGTGTGGGGCTCCACCGGCCCTTCCGGCTTCGACTGCTCCGGGCTGATGGTGTGGTCCTACCGGCAGGCCGGGGTCTCGCTGCCGCGCACCTCGCAGGCCCAGCGGTACGCCGGCCGCCAGGTGCCGCTGTCGCAGGCCCGCCCGGGCGACCTGGTGACGTACCGCTCGGACGCCAGCCACGTCGGCATGTACGTCGGCAACGGCCAGGTGGTCCACGCCCCCTACCCCGGGGCCAGGGTCCGCTACGACCCCGTCGGGATGATGCCGGTGTCGGCGGTCACCCGGCCCTGACCCCCGGAGAGCCGCCCCCCGTACGATCGGCTGATGCTCCCGGCCCGTCGTCTCGTCCGCGTACTGCCGCTCCTGCCGCTCCTGCTGTGCCTTCTGTGCGTGCCGGCGGCCGGATGCGCGGTGCGGCCGGCGGACACGGCCGGGCAGGACGTGCGCCGGGCCGTCGCCGAGTGGGCGCGGACACCGCCCGAGCGGCTCGCCGGGGTCCCGGTGCAGGACTGGGCGTACGAGGTCGCGTCGGTGCGGCGGGACGGCGTACGGGCCCTCGTACGCGCGGAGCTGCGCTACCGGCTCACCGGCTACGACCCGGCCCCGGGAGGCTCGGCCCGCGCGCTCGAACTGCGGCAGGACGGCGGCACGTGGCGGGTCACCGCCGACCGGCCCGCTCCCGGCGCCCCGCCGCAGCTGTGGGACCAGGGGCCGGTGTCGGTGGTCCGGGGCACGCACTCCCTGGTGCTGGGAGGCTCCGGGCAGGACGAGGACGCCCTGCGGGCCGTCGCCGCCGAGGCCGACCGGGCGGTGCCCGCGGTGAGCGCCGCATGGCCCCGGCCGTGGGCCGGGCGGGTGGTGGTGCTGGTCCCCGGGTCGCTGGAGCGGATGGCGGAGCTGCTGGGCGGGACGGCCGACGCCTACCGGGGCATGGGCGCCGTCACCACCGGCCGGGTGGGCGCGGGACCCGCCCCGGCGGACCGGGTGGTGGTCAACCCGGAGGGGTACGCGGACCTGGGCGCGGCGGGCCGCCGGATCGTCCTCACCCACGAGGTCACCCACGTGGCCACCCGGGCGGCCACCACCGCCTCGACCCCGCTGTGGCTCTCCGAGGGCTTCGCGGACTGGGCCGCGTACCGCGGCGGCCCCACCACACCCGGGCAGGGCGCGCCGGCGCTGGGCCGGGCCGTGCGGCGCGGCGAGGTGCCCGCGACGCTGCCCGCGACGGACGCCTTCGCCTTCGGCGGCGACCCGGAGGCGCTGGCCGGGGCGTACGAGGGTGCGTGGCTGGCCTGCCGGCTGATCGCCGAGAAGTGGGGCGAGGAGGCCCTGACCGACCTGTACGAGCGGACGGGCCGCGAGCCCCTCGCGACAGCGCTCGACGGGGCGCTGGACGTGGACGAGGCGGGGCTGACGAAGGCCTGGCAGGAGGCCCTGCGCGGCTGGCTCCGCTGAGCGCCGCGCACGTCCGGTACTGTCGGCAGGCAATGCACAAGACGCTGATCGTGACCAACGACTTCCCCCCGCGACCGGGCGGCATCCAGGCCTTCCTGCACAACATGGCGCTGCGGCTGGATCCCGACCGGGTCGTCGTGTACGCCTCCACGTGGAAGCACAGCGCGGAGGGCCGCGAGGCCACCGCGGCCTTCGACGCCGAGCAGCCCTTCCAGGTGGTGCGCGACCGCACGACCATGCTGCTGCCGACCCCGCGCGTGACGCGGCGGGCGGTCGGCCTGCTGCGCGAACACGGCTGCGAGTCCGTGTGGTTCGGGGCGGCCGCCCCGCTCGGGCTGATGGGCCCGGCGCTGCGGCGGGCGGGCGCCCGACGGATCGTGGCCACCACGCACGGCCACGAGGCGGGCTGGGCCCAGCTGCCGGCGGCGCGGCAGCTGCTGCGGCGGATCGGCGAGGGTACCGACACGCTGACCTACCTGGGGGAGTACACGCGCTCGCGGATCGCCTCGGCGGTGTCCGAACGGGCGGCGGCGCGGATGGTGCAGCTGCCGCCGGGGGTGGACGAGAAGACCTTCCACCCGGAGTCGGGCGGGGCGGAGGTCCGGGCGCGGCTGGGGCTGACCGACCGGCCGGTGGTGGTGTGCGTGTCGCGGCTCGTGCAGCGCAAGGGGCAGGACACGCTGATCGAGGCGATGCCGCGGATCCTGGCGGCGGTGCCGGACGCGGTGCTGCTCGTCGTGGGCGGCGGACCGTACGAGTCCGGCCTGCGGGCGCTGGCCGCTTCGGTGGGCGTCGAGGACTCGGTGCTCTTCACGGGACCGGTCCCGTGGTCCGAGCTGCCCGCCCACTACGGGGCCGGGGACGTCTTCGCCATGCCGTGCCGGACCCGGCGCGGCGGACTGGACGTCGAGGGGCTCGGGATCGTCTACCTGGAGGCTTCGGCGACGGGGCTGCCGGTGGTGGCCGGCGACTCGGGCGGGGCGCCGGACGCGGTGCTCGACGGGGAGACGGGGTGGGTCGTCCGGGGCGGCGCCCCGGACGAGGCGGCGGACCGGATCAGCGCCCTGTTGCTGGACCCGGCCCTGCGGGCCCGCATGGGGGAGCGGGGCCGCGCCTGGGTCGAGGAGAAGTGGCGCTGGGACCTCCTGGCGGACCGCCTCCGCGCCCTGCTCTGAGGCCGCGCGGCGGCCGCATGGGGCTCCCGCCCAGCCCGCGTCTCAATCGCCGGCGAGGCTGATTTGGCGCGGCGCCGTTGCTGGGGCTCCGCCCCAGACCCCGCGCCTCAAACGCCGGCGGGGCTGGAAGTGGCCGACGTCAGCCTGCGACGTACCCCTATGGGACTGCATCAGCCAAAACCAGCCCCGCCGGCGTTTGAGGCGCGGGGGTTCGGGGGCGGAGCCCCTGACAACGGTGGCGAGCCGTGCACACCGCGCCGCAGCCACGGCTGACTGTTCCCCGGATGCCTGGCACGGCCGCGTCTGGCCGAACCGGCCGATTCCGCCCATCATGCGGCCATGACACCCCACCTGACACGCCGTCACGTCCTGGGGCTCGGCGCCCTGCAGACCGCCGCCGCCCTCGGCTTCACGAGGATCGGCCTGGGCTCCGCAGCCGCGGACCCCGCCGAGCCGGGCGCAGCCCCCTACGCGCCCGCCATCGTCGTCGGCTCCGGCTACGGCGCGGCGGTCGCCGCCCTCCGCCTCGGCCAGGCCGGCATCCGCACCGTCGTCCTCGAAATGGGCCGGCTCTGGGACGCCCCCGGGCCCGACGGCAAGGTCTTCCCCTCCACCTCCGCGCCCGACCACCGCTCCATGTGGTTCCGCACGCGCACCGAGGCCCCGCTCGCCCAGTTCCTCTGGCTCGACGTGGTCAACCGCGACATCAGCCCGTACCCCGGCGTCCTCGACCGCGTGCACCACGGCGACATGTCCGTGTACGTCGGCCGAGGTGTGGGAGGGGGGTCGCTCGTGAACGGGGGCATGGCGCCGACCCCCAGGAGGGCGTACTTCTCCGAGGTGCTGCCCGGGGTCGACGCCGACGAGATGTACGGCACCTACTTCCCCCGCGCCCGCGCCATGCTCGGCGTCAACGACATCGACCCGGCCTGGTTCGAGTCCACCGAGTGGTACCGCTTCGCCCGGATCTCCCGCAAGCACGCCCACCACACCGGCCTGAGGACCGTCTTCGTCCCCAACGTCTACGACTTCGCCTACATGCGGCGGGAGGCGGCCGGCACCGCCACCCGGTCGGCCCTCGCCGGAGAGGTCATCTACGGCAACAACCACGGCAAGAAGAGCCTCGACAAGACCTACCTCGCCGCCGCGATCGGCACCGGGAACGTCACCATCGAGACCATGCAGCGCGTCGTCGGCGTACGGCAGGACCCGGACGGCGGCTACGTCCTCACCGTGCGGACCAGCGACCTCGGCGGCCGCGTCACCCAAGTCCGTGAACTGGGCTGCCGGCGGCTCTTCCTGGGCGCCGGCAGCCTCGGCACCACCGAGATCCTGCTGCGCGCCCGCGAGACCGGGACGCTGCCCGCGCTCAGCGACCGGGTCGGGCTCGGCTGGGGCCACAACGGCAACGTCATGACCGCCCGCGCCAACCACCTGTGGGACACCGTCGGCTGCAACCAGGCCACCATGCCCGCCCTGGGCATCGACGACCGGGACAACGCCGCGAACCCCGTCTTCGCCGAGGTCGCCCCGCTCCCGATGGGCATCGAGCACTGGATCTCGCTGTACCTGGCCATCACGAAGAACCCCGAGCGCGGGCACTTCACGTACGACGCCGCCACCGACTCGGCCCGCCTCCACTGGCGGCGGGACCAGAACACGCCCTCGGTCAACGCGGCGAAGAACCTGTTCGACCGGATCAACCGGAGGAACGTCACGATGTACCGGTACGACCTCTTCGGCGACAACAAGGCCTTCGCCGACGACTTCACGTACCACCCGCTCGGCGGCTGCGTCCTCGGCGAGGCGACCGACCTGTACGGCCGGGCCAAGGGCTACCAGGGGCTGTACGTGGTCGACAGCTCCCTGATCCCCGGCTCGCTCGGCGTGAACCCGTTCGTGACCGTCACCGCCCTCGCCGAGCGGAACATGGCCCGGATCCTCTCCGAGGACCAGGGAACCGCCTAACCCCGGTACAGGGCTTCGATCTCGTCCGCGAAGTCCTTCGCGACCACGTTCCGCTTGAGCTTCAGCGACGGCGTGATGTGGCCCGACTCCTCCGTGAACTGGGAGGGCAGGATGCGGAATTTCCGCACCGATTCCGCCTTGGAAACCGCCGCGTTGCCGTCGTCGACGGCCTGCTGGACGGCGGCGTTCAGCTCCGCGTCATCGCGCAGCTCCGCCGCCGTCACACCCGCCGGCTTGCCGTTCTCCGCGGCCCACCGGCCGAGGAACTCCTCGTCGATGGTGACCAGCGCCGCCACGAACGGCCGCCCGTCGCCGACGACCATGCACTCCGCGACCAGCGCGTGCGCCCGGATCCGGTCCTCGATCACGGCGGGTGCGACGTTCTTGCCGCCCGCGGTGACGATCAGCTCCTTCTTGCGCCCGGTGATCGTGAGGTAGCCGTCCTCGTCGAGGGTGCCGACGTCGCCGGTGTGGAACCAGCCGTCGGTCAGGGCCTCGGCCGTCGCCGTCTCGTTCTTCCAGTAGCCGGTGAAGACCTGCTCGCCGTGCAGCAGCACCTCGCCGTCGTCCGCGATGCGCACCACGGAGCCCGGCATGGGCTGGCCGACCGTACCGATCTTCTGCTTGTCCCACGGGTTGAAGGTCGTCGCCGCGCAGGACTCCGTCAGGCCGTAGCCCTCCAGCACCGTGAAGCCGATGCCGCGGAAGAAGTGCCCGAGCCGCTCGCCCAGCGGCGCGCCGCCGGAGATCGCGTACTCGCCGCGCCCGCCGAGGACCGCGTGCAGCTTGCTGTAGACGAGCTTGGAGAAGACCTTGTGCTTGAGCTTCAGGCCGAAGGACGGCCCGCGGGGGGTGTCCAGTGCCCGGCTGTACGCGATCGCCGTCTCGGCGGCCGCGTCGAAGATCTTGCCCTTGCCGTCGGCCTGGGCCTTGGCGCGCGCCGAGTTGTAGACCTTCTCGAAGACGCGCGGCACACCGAGGATCAGGGTGGGCCGGAAGGACTGCAGCTCGTCGGTGAGGTTCTTGATGTCCGGTACGCAGCCCAGCCGGATCGGCGCCAGCACGGCCGCCACCTCCACCAGGCGGCCGAAGACGTGCGCCGCCGGAAGGAACAGCAGGACCGAGCACTCGCCGGTCTTGAACAGCGGCTTCAGCCGCTCCACGGCGTTGCCGCACTCGGCGAAGAAGTTGCGGTGGGTCAGCACACAGCCCTTGGGGCGGCCGGTGGTGCCCGAGGTGTAGACGATGGTGGCCGGGTCGTCGGCGCCCGCCAGGCTGCTGCGCTCGTCGACCTCGGCGTCGGTGACCTCGGCGCCCGCGCTCTTCAGTGCTGCGAGGGCGCCCTGCTCGATCTCCCAGACGTCGCGCAGGTCCGGCAGCCGGTCGCGCAGCGAGGCGACGGCCGCGCTGTGCCCGGGGCTCTCGACGATCGCGGCGACGGCGCCGGAGTCGCCGAGGATCCACTGGATCTGCTCGGGGGAGCTGGTCTCGTACACGGGGACGGTGACGGCGCCCGCCGTCCAGATCGCGAAGTCGACCAGCACCCACTCGTAGCGGGTACGGGAGATCAGGGCGACCCGGTCGCCGGGGCGGATGCCCGCCGCGATCAGGCCCTTGGCCGTGGCCCGGACCTCGGCCAGGAACTCGGTCGCGGTCACGTCCTGCCACCGGCCGTCCACCTTGCGGCTCATGACGGCGGTGTCGGGATGCTGAGCGGCATTGCGGCGGATGAGATCCGTCAGGTTCCCGTCCGACGGGACCTCGTACAGGGCCGGAAGGCTGAACTCGCGCAAGACTGCTGCTCCTCTGGGCGCCATCGCCACCATGTGGACCGACCGGACGTTACCCACCGGTAGTGGGTTCCGGATAGAGGGAACCGGCCAGATGTTCCCTGCGTCACATGACACGGCCTTTTCGAGCCGACCCTAGTCGACCCCGCCGGGGACTCGGAAGTAACCGCAGGTCCGGCTGCATCTGGTACCCCCTCTACCCCGCCCTCACCCGGCCGCCCTAGGGTGGCCGCATGGCCGGGAGCATGCGGGACGGGACGTCGGGCACGAGCGGATCGAGCCGCGCCGGGCTCCGCCGTGCGCCCCGCACCCGGGTCCACGTCGTGAGCGACGTGCACGGCAACGCCGAGGCCCTCGCCAGGGCGGGGGACGGCGCCGACGCGCTGATCTGCCTCGGTGACCTCGTGCTCTTCCTCGACTACGCCGACCACTCGCGCGGGATCTTCCCCGACCTGTTCGGCGTCGAGAACGCCGACCGGATCGTCGAGCTGCGCACCGCGCGCCGCTTCGCCGAGGCCAGCGCCTTCGGGCGGCAGCTGTGGGCGGGGCTGGACCGGGACCGGCTCATCGAGGACGCCGTACGCCGCCAGTACGCACAGATGTTCGCCGCCTTCCCCACCCCGACGTACGCCACCTACGGCAACGTCGACATCCCGGCCCTGTGGCCGGAGTACGCCGGCCGCCCCGGCGTCACCGTGCTCGACGGACAGCGCGCGGAGATCGGCGGCCGGGTCTTCGGCTTCGTCGGCGGCGGGCTGCCCTCGCCGATGCGCACCCCGTACGAGGTGGACGTCGAGGAGTACGCGGCCAAGGTGGAGGCCCTGGGCGAGGTGGACGTGCTGTGCTCGCACATCCCCCCGGAGGTGCCCGAGCTCTGCTACGACACGGTCGCGCGCCGCTTCGAACGCGGCAGCGAGGCCCTGCTGGCCGCGATCCGGCGCACCCGCCCCCGCTACGCCCTCTTCGGGCACGTCCACCAGCCGCTCGCCCGGCGGATGCGGATCGGCGGCACCGAGTGCGTGAACGTCGGGCACTTCGCGGCCACCGGGACGCCCTGGGCCCTGGAGTGGTGAGCTCCGCACGCACGGTAGCCTTCGAGCGGCGGCCGAAGGCCGCACACTTCCTCGAATAACTCCACGGAGGAGCGACCGCGATGGCGGAACACACCAGCTCAAGCATCACGATCGACGCCTCGCCGGCCGACGTGATGGCCGTGATCGCCGACTTCGCCCGTTACCCCGAGTGGACGGGCGAGGTGAAGGAGGCCGAGGTGATGGCCGCCGACGCCGAGGGCCGGGCCGAAAAGGTCCGGCTGCTGCTCGACGCGGGCGCGATCAAGGACGACCACACCCTGTCCTACACCTGGAAGGGCGAGGACGAGGTCAGCTGGACCCTGGACAAGTCCCAGATGCTGCGCCAGCTGGACGGTTCCTACCGGCTGGCCCCGCTGGACGGCGGCAAGCGCACCGAGGTCACCTACCAGCTGACCGTGGACGTCAAGATCCCCATGCTCGGCATGATCAAGCGCAAGGCCGAGAAGGTCATCATCGACCGCGCGCTGGCCGGCCTGAAGAAGCGCGTGGAATCGACCGGCTGAGGCTGCTGGGACCGAGGCCCTGAACACCGTGCACACCACGCCCACCACGCCCACCAAGCACACTGTGCTGATCACCGGCCCCGGCGGGGCCGGGCGGACCACCGTGGCCGCGGCCACCGCCCTCGCCGCGGCTCGGCAGGGGCGGCGGGTGCTGCTGCTGTCCGGGGACGCCGGGGACCCCCTCTCCGCCCTGACCGGGGAACCGGTGGGGGAGCCCGCCGACGTCGCGCCCGGACTGCCGGCCGTCCCGGTGGCGGGCGGCATCCGGGTGGCCCGGGTGGACTCCGGCGAGGAGTTCCGGGAGGAACTCGTCGCCCTCCAGGAGCGCGGATCGGCCCTCCTCGGGATGGTCGGGGCCCGGCCGCTGGGCGCCGAGGAGCTCACCGAACTGCCCGGCGCCGAGCAGTTCGCCCTGCTGCGCGCCCTGCGGCGGGCCGCCGCCGCGCCCGACTGCGACCTCGTCGTCGTCGACCTGCCCCCGCTCCACCAGGCCCTGGCCGCCCTGGCCCTTCCCGCCCAGCTGCGCCGCTACCTCGCCCGGCTGCTCCCCGCCGAGCGGCAGGCCGCCCGCGCCCTGCGGCCCGTACTGGCCCAGCTGGCCGGCGTGCCCATGCCCGCGCAGTGGCTCTACGAGACCGCCGCCCGCTGGGACGAGGAGCTCGCCGCGGTCCAGGCCGTCATCGAGGCCGACACCACCGGGGTCCGGCTGGTCGCCGAACCGGGACCGGCCGCCCACGACGCGCTCCGGCAGGGGCGGCTCGGGCTCGCCCTCCAGCAGCTGCCCCTCTCCGCCGTCGTCGCCAACCGCCTCCTGCCCGAGGGCTCCGCCGACCCCTGGCTCGCCGGTCTCGCCGCCCAGCAGGAGAAGTACGCCTCCCAGTGGGCCGGAGAGGTTCCCCTGGTCCGGCTCGGCCACCTCGGCCGGGACCCGCGCGGCCCGCAGGACCTGGAACTGCTCGCCGCCGCCGGCGGACTCCTCCCGCAGGCGCCCGCCCCCCGCCCGGCCTGGACGGTCGAGGACCGGCTCGCCGAGGACGGGGTACTCGTCTGGGTGGTCCCGCTGCCCGGCGCGCACAAGCGCGAGCTCGACCTGATCCGGCGCGGCGACGAGCTGCTGCTCGCCGTGGGCCCGTACCGCAGGATCGTTCCCCTGCCCTCCGCGCTGCGCCGCTGCACCGTCTCCGGAGCCGCCCTGGCCGAGGACGCGCTGCGCATCCGCTTCACCCCCGACCCCGGCCTGTGGCCGCGCACGCCCTGATCCGCGTACCGCCGTTCGGGTACCGTCGAAGGTAGCCACCACCGCACAGCCACTACCGCACACGCACACCGCACACGCACACCGCACGCACCGCAGCCGCCGCAGGAGTCCGCCATGAGCGAGGCCACCGACCGCCCCACCGATGACGACGCCTGGGCCAAGGCCTGCGCCGAGGACCTCGCCGCCGAGAAGGAGCGCCTGCGCGGGCAGGGCGCGGCGGGGGGCCAGGGCGCCGGGACCGCCGCCGAGGAGCTGTTCAAGCTCTTCGAGGCCGTCGCCGACAAGGTGTCCGGCCTGAACAACCCCCTCATCGGCGGCGCGGCCCAGGGCGCCGTCCGCCAGTTCGTCAACCAGGCGAAGATCGCAGCCAAGCCCGTCATCGAGCGCAACCCCGAGGTGTTCGACCACCTCGCGGCCGCCGGATCCGAGCTGCTCGCCGCCTACCGCTCGGCGGTCGAGGGCCACGAACGCCGCTGGACGCGCGGCGAGCCCCCGGCCCCCCGCCAGGCCCCCGGCGAGCGCGATCCCCGCGACGACGGCCCCGGCGACGGACCGGCCGAGCGGATCGATCTCGACTGAAGGCCCTCCGCCCTCGGGTACGGTGGGCCGTGGCGGGGTTTGACCGGAAACCGAGGGACTAATGGGACTCACCATCGGCGTCGACATCGGCGGCACGAAGATCGCGGCCGGCGTGGTCGACGAAGAGGGCACCATCCTTGAGACGTACAAGGTGCCCACCCCGCCGACCGCGGACGGAGTGACGGAGGCCATTTGCGCCGCCGTCTCCGAAGTCAGCAGCAACCACACCATCGACGCCGTCGGCATCGGCGCCGCGGGCTACGTGGACGACAAGCGCGCCACCGTGCTCTTCGCCCCCAACATCAACTGGCGGCACGAACCGCTCAAGGACAAGGTCGAGCAGCGCATCGGCCTGCCCGTCGTCGTGGAGAACGACGCGAACTGCGCGGCCTGGGGCGAGTACCGCTTCGGTGCCGGCCAGGGCCACGAGGACGTCATCTGCATCACCCTCGGCACCGGCCTCGGCGGCGGCATCATCATCGGCAACAAACTGCGCCGCGGACGCTTCGGCGTCGCCGCCGAATTCGGCCACATCCGGGTCGTCCCCGACGGCCTGCTGTGCGGCTGCGGCAGCCAGGGCTGCTGGGAGCAGTACGCCTCCGGGCGCGCGCTCGTCCGGTACGCGAAGCAGCGCGCCAAAGCCACCCCCGAGAACGCGGCGATCCTCCTCTCCCTCGGCGACGGCACCCCCGAGGGCATCGACGGCAGGCACATCAGCCAGGCCGCGCGCCAGGGCGACCTGGTCGCCATCGACTCCTTCCGCGAGCTGGCCCGCTGGGCCGGCGCGGGCCTGGCCGACCTCGCCTCGCTCTTCGACCCGTCGGCGTTCATCGTCGGCGGCGGCGTCTCCGACGAGGGCGACCTCGTCCTCGACCCGATCCGCAAGTCCTTCAAGCGCTGGCTGATCGGCGGTGCCTGGCGTCCGCACGCGCAGGTACTGGCCGCCCAGCTGGGCGGTAAGGCCGGGCTCGTGGGCGCCGCCGACCTGGCCCGCCAGGGCTGACGCCTCCGGCACGTACGCGACCGCCCGCCGCGCCCCTTGGGGGAGCGGCGGGCGGCCGCATATCTTGCGGACATGGACCAGTTGCTGCCCTCGCTGCCGAAGTCCCGTACGGAGCCCGACGGTTCTGCCGTGATCCGGGTCCTCACCTACAACGTCCGCTCGCTGCGCGACGACGAGGAGGCGCTGGCCCGGGTCATCCGGGCCTGCGCACCGGACCTCGTGTTCGTGCAGGAGGCGCCGCGGTTCTTCCGGTGGCGCAAACACGCGGCGCGGCTGGCCGCCAAGTGTGACCTGGTGGTGCTGGGCGGGGGCGCGACGGCATCCGGGCCGCTGCTGCTGTCCTCGCTACGGGTCTTCGTGGAGCGGACCGAGGACGTACTGCTGCCGCGCACCCCCGGCCTGCACCGGCGGGGCTTCGCGACGGCGGTGGTCCGCATCGGCGGCGCCCGCGCGGGCCTCCTCTGCGCCCACCTGTCCCTGAACCGCACGGAACGCCGGGCCCAGGCGGATCTCCTCCTGGACCGGGTCGCGGCACTGGACACCCCGTACGGGATCATCGCCGGCGACGTGAACGAGGGCCCGGACGGCCCGGCCTTCGGGCAGCTCGCGGGATCACTGCAGGACTGCTGGTCGGTGGCCCCGTGGGGCGGCGAGCCCACCTTCCCGGTCTCGGCGCCGGCCCGGCGCATCGACGGGATCTTCGCGACGAAGGAGGTGGAGGTCCTGGCCTGCGGAGTCCCGGCCGGCCTGCCGGGCGTATCCCCCGCCGACCTCCTGGCAGCCACGGACCACCTCCCGGTCCTGGCCGCCCTCCGCCTCCCGGCGACCACCGCCCGGTCGTGAACCGGGCCGCCGGCGGGAGCCATTGACCGCATCAGTCTCCGTGAAGGTCGCGGACGTGGCAGCCGGAGACTCTGGCGTCGGGATGGAGCTTTCCGGTGCCGACGAGGAGAAAGCGCTCGAGGTGTTGTTCGAGGAGCTGGACCTGTTCCTGGCCGCCAGGAACGGCGCTCACGGAGCATCCGTCATCATCGCGAAGTATCTGAAGACGCGCGGTTGCTGAAGCGTCAGAAGCCCCACCGAGGAACCTTCTCGGTGGGGCTTCTGCGCGGGGTGTCAAGGAACGGCAGCCCTAGACCACCGCGCCGCGGCCCGGGTCGTCGTCCTCGTCGTCGTCCTGGGCCATGCGCGCGACCAGCGTTGCGAAGCCGCCCAGGAAGCCGCCGATGCCCAGGGTCGTCAGCCACCAGGTCATCTCCCACTGCAGCAGCACCGCCAGGAGCAGCAGCACCGGGCCGCCGACGACCGCCAGCCAGGCGAACTTCGACGTGGTGTCCGCCTCCGGGAGCTCCGGCTCCGGGGGGACGAAGTGGCCCTCGTCCGCCGGCTCCGCGAGCGAGTGGTCGCGGGGGCCCGGGCCGGGGGCGCCGACACCCGGGGCGAAAACCACCGAGCTGCCCAGCGCGGCCGGGGGCTCCGGCTCCGGCCTGGGCTCCGGCTTCGGCTCGGCCTTCGGCTTCGGCTCGTGCTCGTCCTCGGGCTGCGAACCCCCCGCGGACTGCGGCTCCGGCGGCAGTGGCTTCACGTCTTCCTCCGGCAGCAGGAGGTTCTCGATCGGCTTGAACGGCCGCGACCCCGGCGGGTCCGGCGGCTCCTGCCCGTACCCGGCGACGATGGCCGCCCACGCCGCTTCCTCGTCCAGCGGCGGAACCCCGCCCGACTGCTCCTCGTGCTCAGCCACCCGCCTGCGCCCCCTCCCTGCCCACGCTCTCCGCCAGTCGGCCGACGAACGCATAGCTGTCCGCGAAGATCCGCTCCGCGTCATGATCCAACGTCGCGACGTGGTAGCTCTGTTCCAGCAGGGTCTCGGTGACATCGGTGGACGAGATCCGCGCCAGGATCCGCGCCGAGTCGGCCGGCGGTACGACGTGGTCCTGCGGGCTGTGCAGCAGCAGCACGGGCTGCGTGACCTGCGGCAGCTCGGTGTCCACCAGCTGGAAGAACTTCCGCAGCGAGTGCGCGGCCCGCGTCGGGACCCGGTCGTATCCCACCTCCTCCGACCCGGGCTTCGCGATGTCGCTCGCGATGCCCGGCGTCGAACGGATGAAGTGCTGGGCCACCGGCAGGGCGAAGGCCAGCGGGTCGTGCACCTTGTTGGCCGGATTGACCAGGACGATGCCGCTGATGGCGTCCCCGTGCCTGGCCGCCAGCCGCAGGGTCAGCGCCCCGCCCATGGACAGCCCGAACACGAACACCTGCTCGCACCGGTCCAGCAGCTCCCGCAGCGCCCGGTCCACCTCGGCGTACCAGTCCTGCCAGCCCGTGAGCTGCATGTCCTGCCAGCGCGTCCCGTGCCCGGGCAGCAGCGGCAGCGACACCGTGAGCCCCCTCCCGGCGAGATACTCGGCCCAGGGGCGCAGCGACTGCGGGGAACCGGTGAAGCCGTGGCAGAGAAGGACGCCGACCTCTCCGCCCTCGTGGCGGAACGGCTCGGCTCCAGGGAGGACGGGCACCAGGGTCTCCTTGATCACGAGGTACATCAGGTGGGTGCGTTGCTCTGTGTGACTTCACCGTACGCGACCGGGGTGACACCGACCAGGGCCGTCGGGCCGCTGCCGGGAGAGCCACGGGATATGGTCTGATCGACAGACACAGGAAGGCTTAAGAGTTGATCTACGGCGCAATGAAGTTCTCCATCGGCGGTTCCCTGAAGCTCGCCTTCAGGCCGTGGGTGGAGGGCCTCGAGAACATTCCCGCGGAGGGGCCGGCGATCCTCGCGAGCAACCACCTGTCCTTCTCCGACTCCTTCTTCCTCCCGGCCGTACTGGACCGGAAGGTCACCTTCATCGCGAAGGCGGAGTACTTCACCTCCCCGGGCGTCAAGGGCAAGCTGACGGCCGCCTTCTTCAAGGGCGTCGGCCAGCTCCCGGTGGACCGCTCCGGTGCGCGCGGGGCCGGTGAGGCCGCCATCAAGAGCGGCATCGAGGTCATCGAGCGGGGGGAGCTGTTCGGTATCTACCCCGAGGGGACGCGTTCACCCGACGGCCGGCTCTACCGCGGCAAGCCCGGCGGCCTGGCCCGCGTGGCCCTCGCCACCGGCGCCCCCGTGATCCCGGTGGCGATGATCGACACCGAGAAGATCCAGCCGCCCGGCAAGGTGGTCCCCAAGCTGATGCGCCCGGGCATCCGGATCGGCAAGCCGCTCGACTTCAGCCGCTACCACGGCATGGACGGCGACCGGTTCATCCTCCGCTCGGTGACCGACGAGGTCATGTACGAGATCATGAAGCTTTCCGGCCAGGAGTACGTGGACATCTACGCCACCGCGGCCAAGCGCCAGATCGCCGACGCCGAGAAGGCCGCCGCCAGGGCCGAGAAGGCTGACAAGGCCGACAAGGCGGAGAAGGCCGAGAAGGCCGAGAAGGCCGACGGCGCGGCGGAGTAACGACGGGCGAACCGCCCGCGGGGGTGGGGGAGATGGCGAAACGCGAACGCGTCGTGCGCATGTCGGTCGAGCAGCCGCTCTGGCGCGCCCTGACGGTGTACCGGCTGCTGACCATGGTCTACGCCGTGGGGCTGTTCGCTTCCGCGTACAAGCGGTTCGACCGCCCCGGCATCGCGGTCGGCTACCTCGCCGTCCTCGCGGTCTGGACCCTGGCCACCCACGGCAAGGTGGCGAACGCGGCCAGCTGCACCAAGCGGTTCCTCGGCGTCGACCTCGCCGTCGCCCTCGTCGGGATCCTGCTCACCCCGCTCGCCGACACCCAGGAGCGGATCGCCGCCGGCGGCCCCACCCTGCCCACCATCTGGACGGCCGGCTCGGTCCTCGCCTTCGCCATCAAGGGCGGCTGGCGCTGGGCGTGCGTCGCCTCCACCTTCGTGGCCGTGGCCAACATCGCCGTCCACGGCGGCGACCCCACCCGGGACGCCCTGCACAACGTCCTGCTCGTCTGGGTCGCCTCCGTGGCCATCGGCTACGTCGTCGAGGTGGCCCGGGCCAGTGAGGCCACCCTCGCCCGCGCCCTGGAGATCGAGGCGGCCACCCGCGAACGCGAGCGCCTCGCCCGCGACATCCACGACGGGGTCCTCCAGGTCCTCGCCATGGTCCAGCGGCGCGGCACCGAACTGGGCGGCGAGGCCGCCGAGCTGGGCCGGATGGCCGGGGAGCAGGAGGTGGCGCTGCGCTCGCTGGTCTCCAGCGGGCTGGTGCACCCCTCCCGGGTCTCCCGCGACGAATCGCGCGGCGCGCTGGTGGACGCGTACGAAGTGGACGAACCCGGCGACGCGGACGGCGGCGAGCTGGACCTGCGCACGCTGCTCGCCCCGCACGCCGGGTCCCGGGTGAGCTTCGCCGAGCCGGGCACCGCGGTGCCGCTGCCGGCGCCCGCGGCGAAGGAACTGGCCGCGGCCGTCGCAGCCGCCCTCGACAATGTGCGCAAGCATGCCGGGGACGGTGCCCGTGCCTGGATCCTGCTCGAGGACTGGGGCGACGAGGTGATCGTGACGGTCCGGGACGACGGCCCGGGCATCGCGGCGGGCAGGCTCGACCAGGCCGAGGGCGAGGGCCGGATGGGAGTGGCCCTGTCCATCCGCGGCCGGCTGCGTGATCTCGGCGGCAGCGCCGAGCTGGTGTCCGTCCCCGGACAGGGCACCGAGGTGGAACTGAAAGTACCGAGGGGGAGGACCCAGTGAGCGAACCGCACGAGATCAAGGTGATGGTCGTCGACGACCATCCGATGTGGCGGGACGCGGTCGCCCGCGACCTGGCCGCCGCGGGCTTCGACCTGGTGGCCACCGCCGGCGACGGCCCCGAGGCCGTGCGCCGGGCCCGTGCCGTCACCCCCCACGTCCTGGTCCTCGACCTCAACCTCCCCGGCATGCCCGGCGTCCAGGTCTGCAAGGAGCTGGTGGGCGCCAACCCCGCCCTGCGGGTGCTGGTCCTGTCGGCCAGCGGCGAGCACGCGGACGTCCTGGAGGCGGTGAAGTCCGGCGCGACCGGCTACCTGTTGAAGTCCGCCGGCGCCCAGGAGCTGATCGACGCGGTCCGCCGCACGGCGGCCGGCGACCCGGTGTTCACCCCGGGCCTCGCCGGACTGGTGCTCGGCGAGTACCGGCGGCTGGCCACCGACCCGGCGCCCGCCGCCTCCGACGAGGCGAAGGCGCCCCAGCTGACCGACCGGGAGACGGAGGTCCTGCGGCTCGTGGCCAAGGGGCTCTCGTACAAGCAGATCGCGGAGCGGCTGGTCATCTCCCACCGCACGGTGCAGAACCACGTCCAGAACACCCTGGGCAAACTCCAGCTGCACAACCGCGTGGAGCTCGTCCGGTACGCGATCGAACGGGGCCTCGACGACGCGTAGCCGGTGGCGTCGGTCGTACTTATGTCCCCGTACGAGTGAACGAGCGTACGCAACGCCCCGTAATTCCGCCCGAATTGACTCTTCCAGACCTCTCGCTGTGACCTGGGTCACCACTAGCGTGGCCGTCATGGCGAAGGGAGATGCAATGAAGGTCGGAGTGCTGACCGGCGGCGGTGACTGCCCCGGGCTCAACGCGGTGATCAGGGCCGTCGTCCGCAAGGGCGAGCAGGAGTACGGCTACGGGTTCATCGGGTTCAAGGACGGCTGGCGGGGCGCGGTCGAAGGGGCCACGGTCCCCCTCGGCATCCCCGCCGTCCGCGGGATCCTGCCCCGGGGCGGCACCGTCCTGGGCTCCTCGCGCACCAACCCGTTCAAGGTGGAGCACGGGGTCCGGCAGATCAAGGACAACCTCGCCAAGTACGAGGTGGACGCGCTCATCGCGATCGGCGGCGAGGACACCCTCGGGGTCGCGGCCAAGCTGTACGAGGAGTACGGCATCCCCTGCGTCGGCGTGCCCAAGACCATCGACAACGACCTGTCCGCGACGGACTACACCTTCGGTTTCGACACCGCCGTCGGCATCGCGACCGAGGCCATCGACCGGCTGCACACCACGGCCGAGTCGCACATGCGCGTCCTGGTCGTCGAGGTGATGGGCCGGCACGCCGGCTGGATCGCCCTGCACTCGGGGCTCGCGGGCGGCGCCAACGTCATCCTCATCCCGGAGCAGCGCTTCGACATCGACCAGGTGTGCGCCTGGGTGACCTCCCGGTTCAAGGCGAGCTACGCGCCGATCGTCGTGATCGCGGAGGGTGCGATGCCCACCGACGGGGACCTGGTGCTCAAGGACGCCACCAAGGACTCCTTCGGGCACGTCCGGCTGTCGGGCGTCGGCGAATGGCTGGCCAAGGAGATCGAGGCGCGGACCGGCAAGGAGGCCCGTACGACGGTGCTCGGGCACATCCAGCGGGGCGGTACGCCGAGCGCCTTCGACCGGTGGCTGGCGACCCGCTTCGGGCTGCACGCGATCGACGCGGTGCGCGACGGGGACTTCGGCAAGATGGTCGCGCTCAAGGGGACGGACATCGTGCGCGTGCCCATCGCCGAGGCCACGGCGAAGCTGAAGACGGTGGACCCGGCGCTGTACCGGGAGGTCGGGGTCTTCTTCGGCTGAGCGGCAGTGCGGACCCATGGGTCGTAGGGTGACAAAACGACCCATGGGGACGAGGTACGGGAGCCGGCGTGGAGATCCTGGCATTCGGTGTGACCGCCGACGAGAAGCCGCTCCTGGAGCGCGCCTTCGACGGGCAGCACGAGGTGCGCTGTCTCGACGTGTTCCTGAGCGAGGACACCGCGCCCATCGCGGCCGGGTACGAGATCGTCTCCTCCAGCGTGAACGCCGATCTGGGCGGCCGGGTGCTGCGGACCCTCGCGGCGGGCGGTACGAAGCTGGTCGCCCAGCGCTCCACGGGCTTCAACAACATCGACCTGGACGTGGCCCGGCAGCTCGGCATGACGGTCAGCCGCGTCTCCTCCTACTCGCCGTACGCGGTGGCCGAGTTCGCGTGGGCCCTGGCGCTGGCCGTGAACCGGCGGATCGTCCGCGCCTCGAACCGGACCCGGGACTTCGACTTCCGGCTGAACGGGCTGATGGGCCGGGACCTGCGCGGCCGCACGGTGGGCGTGCTCGGCACCGGCAAGATCGGCGAGGCGTTCACCCGGATCGCGCACGGCTTCGGGATGAACCTGCTCGGCTGGGACGTCGCGCAGAACCCGGCCTGCGTCGAGCTCGGCATGAAGTACGTGGACAAGGACGAGCTGCTCGCGTCCTCGGACCTGATCAGCCTGCACGTACCGCTGCTGGAGTCCACCCACCACCTCATCGACGCGGCGGCGCTGCGGCTGATGCGGGACGACGCGATCCTGGTGAACTCCAGCCGCGGCGGGCTGGTCGACACGGACGCGCTGGTCGCGGAGCTGCGGGCGGGGCGGTTCGCCGGGGTGGGGCTCGACGTGTACGAGGCCGAAGCCGGGGTGTTCTTCCTGGACAAGTCCCTGGAGGCCGTCGAGGACGACACCCTGGCCCGGCTCGTCACGTTCCCGCACGTGGTGGTGACCTCGCACCAGGCGTATTACACGACGGACGCGGTGGGGCAGATCATCGACACCACCGTGCGCAACGTGGCCGACTACCTGGCCGGCCGGCGGTCGCAGAACACCCTGGTCCCGGCGGTCTGACCATGGCCACATCAGTCGCCCCCGCCTGGATCGCCGGCGGTTTCGTGGTCCTTACCGCAGCCGTGACCGCGTGCGTGACCCTGTGGAACAGCTATCGCCAGCGGCTGGACCAGCTTGTCATCACCGCCCTGTCCCACATGGGTGGAGGGTCCCAGGAACGCAGCAGCGCGGTGGCCGCACTGACGGCTGTCAGAGGGACACCCCACCGGAAGCTCGGGCGGATCCGGAGACGGAAGTGGGCACGCTACGCACCGGCGGTTCGTGAGCAGCTGTTCCGTCAGCTCATGTACGTCCTGAACCACGGCGAGCGGCGCTTCCACAGCCACGAGGTGGAGAACATCATTGCGATGACCGAGTGGCTCTTGACCGACGAGAACCTTGGGTGGAAAGACGACGGGCAGCGGGAGCGACTCGCCCGATCGCTCCAGGCGTACGCGGCGAAGGCGCGGCAGATGACCGTGGGCACGAATCCGTCCGTCGAGGAAGTCCTGCGCAACTCGCGGAGGTGGGCCCGCGAGCTCAGGAACTCTGGAGGCCGGAGCGGTCAGACCGCTCCGACCGGATCTCCCGCTCCCCGCGCCGCGGTCAGGCCGGGGCCGTGACCCCCGTCAGGAGTTCGCGCAGCAGGTCCGCGCCGCGGAGGGTGAGGACCGACTCCGGGTGGAACTGGACCCCCGCGAAGCCCCCCTCCGCCGAGCGGAGGGCGTGGACCTCGCCCGTGGCCGGGTCGCGGGAGACCTCCACCCCCGCGGGCTCCGCTCCCGCATCGCACCGCGCGGTGTACGTGTTGTAGAAGCCGACCACCTCCTGCGCCCCGAACAGGTCGATCCGCGTCTGCGCCCCCTGCGCCGGCTCCGCCTTGCGGACCAGCGGCAGCCCCAGCTCCGCCGCCAGCAGCTCGTGGCCCAGGCAGACCCCGAGCAGGCCGTGCCGGTGCCCCGCCAGGAGGTCCGCGGCCAGCCCGCGCAGCATCCGCATCTTCGGGTCGGCCGCGTCGGCCGGGTTCCCCGGGCCCGGGCCCAGCACGATCGGGCCCTCCCAGGCCAGGGCCGCCGCCCGCAGCCCCGGATCGTCGTAGCGGCGTACGGTCACCTCCAGCCCGGCCACCCTCAGCACGTGGGCCAGCATCGCGGTGAACGTGTCCTCGCCGTCCACCACCAGCGCGTGGCCGGCCGGCGCGGCCGGCTGCTCCTGCATGCGCAGCCAGAAGGGGGCCAGGTCCGCCCGCCGAGCCGCCAGGGCGGCCTGCACCCGGGGATCGTCCGCCAGCCGCGCCCCCTCGAAGGCCGGGCGGGGCGCCGCCGGCCGGACCCCGAGCGCCGCCAGCACCCCGGCGGCCTTGGCGTGCGTCTCCGCCACCTCGCCCGCCGGATCGGAGTGCCGCACGAGCGTGGCGCCGACCGGCACCCGCAGCACCCCGTCCCCGTCGATGTCGGCGGTGCGGATGAGGATGGGGGAGTCGAGGGTCTGCCCGCCCGCGGCGTCCACGCCCAGCAGGGCCAGCGCTCCGGCGTAGTAGCCGCGCCCCCCGGCCTCGTACCGCTCGATCACCCGGCAGGCGTTCTGCACCGGCGAGCCGGTCACGGTCGCCGCGAACATGGTCTCCCGCAGCACCTCCCGCACGTCCAGCGAGGACCGGCCGCGCAGCTCGTACTCGGTGTGCGCGAGGTGCGACATCTCCTTCAGCCGCGGCCCGACGACGACCCCGCCCATGTCGCCGACGGTGCACATCATCTTGAGTTCCTCGTCGACCACCATCGACAGCTCCTCGGTCTCCTTGCGGTCGCCGAGGAAGGCGAGCAGGGACTCCGCGGTCGGGCCCGCGGCCGGATGGCGGTACGTCCCGCTGATCGGGTTCATCACCACCGTCCGGCCGGACATCCGCACGTGGACCTCGGGGCTGGCCCCGACCAGGGTGCGCTCGCCGGTGTGGACGACGTACGTCCAGTACGCCCCCCGCTCGCCCTCCAGCAGCCGCCGGAACAGGGCCAGGGCGTCCGCGCGGCCGAAGCCGCCGATCCGGCCCCCGTAGGTGCGCCGGATGACGAAGTTGGCGCCCTCCCCGCGGCCGATCTCGTCCTCGATGACCCGCCGGACGATCGCCGCGTACTCCTCGTCGGGCACGTCGAAACCGCCCCCGTCGACCCGTACGGCGTGCGCGGGCAGCGCGGCCAGCGCTTCCGCGAGCGGGATCTCGTACGCCTCCTCGGCCGCCAGCACGCTCAGCGGCGTGCCGTCGTCGCGTACGTCGAACCCCCGCTCCCGGATCTGCCGGAAGGGGATCAGGGCGAGGGTGGGCAGCTCCCGGACGGGCAGGTCGGCGAGGCGCTCGGCCTCGTGGACCGGGCCGAGCAGCACCTCGACGGTGTCGTGGTCGCGGCCGGGGGTCCGCCTGCGCAGCAGGGCGAACGGCGGGCAGGAGTCGTCGAGCAGTCGGCTGAGGTTCATTCGGAGCGGCGTCCTTCCGGTGGGAGGAGCGGCCCCTGGTCTGCGCGCGAAACGCGGAAGGCCGCCCCTGTGGGCGGCCTTCGCGTCGGTGGTGTCTTTACGTACGCGCGAGGAGTGGGCCGCCGGAAGCGGGCCACCACCAGTTCAGGTTCGTGTGCGCGTACATGCTGCGCACCTTAGCCCACACCGGGCTCCGGGCGCCGGAGGCGTCTCGCGCCGCGGAACACGGAAGGCGGTACGCGGAAGGCGGTACGCGGCACGAGCCGTGGATTCCGGATTTTCGGGCTCCGTCAACCCTCGAGCCGCTTCCGTCTCACCAGATGGTCGTCAGGCTGGACGGGGCGAATGACACCGTAATGTGTACGAGGTGACCGTGAACGCTGAAACCCAAGCCCCCGCCGCCAAGGCGACCTGGCGAGACCTTCCCGCGGCGCAGCAGCCTTCGTACCCCGATGCCGAGGCTCTGCGCGCTGTCGTCGCGGACCTCGAGTCGTATCCTCCGCTCGTCTTCGCGGGCGAGTGCGACCAGCTGCGCGCCCGCCTGGGAGCCGTCGCCAAGGGCGAGGCGTTCCTGCTGCAGGGCGGCGACTGCGCCGAGGCCTTCGACGCCGTGTCCGCCGACCACATCCGCGCCAAGCTGAAGACGCTGCTCCAGATGAGCGCCGTCCTGACGTACGCGGCCTCCGTGCCGGTCGTCAAGGTCGGCCGCATCGCGGGCCAGTACTCCAAGCCGCGCTCCAAGGACACCGAGACCCGCGACGGCATCACCCTGCCGACGTACCGCGGCGACTCCGTCAACGGCTTCGCCTTCACCGAAGAGGCCCGGATCCCGGACCCCGAGCGGCTCAAGCGCATGTACCACGCATCGGCCTCGACGCTGAACCTGGTGCGCGCCTTCACCACCGGTGGCTACGCCGACCTGCGCCAGGTGCACGCCTGGAACCAGGACTTCGTGAAGTCCTCCCCGTCCGGGCAGCGCTACGAGCAGCTCGCGCGGGAGATCGACAACGCGCTGAACTTCATGAAGGCCTGCGGCACCGACCCGGCCGAGTTCAAGGCCGTCGAGTTCTACGCCTCGCACGAGGCGCTGCTGCTCGACTACGAGGGCGCGCTGACCCGCACCGACTCGCGGACCGGCAAGCTGTACGACACCTCGGGCCACATGGTCTGGATCGGTGAGCGCACCCGCCAGCTGGACCACGCGCACATCGAGTTCTGCTCGCAGATCGCCAACCCGATCGGCATCAAGCTCGGCCCCACCACCACGGTGGACGAGGCGCTGACGTACATCGACCGGCTGGACCCCGAGCGCGAGCCGGGCCGCCTGACCTTCGTCGTCCGCATGGGCGCGGACAAGGTCCGCGACAAGCTCCCCGAGCTGGTCGAGAAGGTCACCGCCTCCGGCGCGACCGTCGCCTGGGTCACCGACCCGATGCACGGCAACACCTTCGAGGCGGCCTCCGGCCACAAGACGCGCCGTTTCGACGACGTGCTCGACGAGGTCAAGGGCTTCTTCGAGGTCCACAAGGGTCTGGGCACCCACCCGGGCGGCATCCACGTCGAGCTCACCGGTGACGACGTCACCGAGTGCGTGGGCGGCGGCGACGAGATCTTCGTCGACGACCTGCACCAGCGCTACGAGACGGCCTGCGACCCGCGGCTCAACCGCAGCCAGTCCCTCGACCTGGCGTTCCTGGTCGCCGAGATGTACCGGGACCAGTGAGCACGATCTTCACGACGTAGCTTCCTACGACGATGGGGCGCGGATCGATGTGATCCGCGCCCCATCGTCGTATCCGGGTCTTTTAGGTGACCCTAACTTTGGGTACGGTTAGGTAAGCCTCACCGAATCGGGGATGGCTCGCCGAACCGTTCCGCTCAGGGAGGTGAACCGCGTGTACGTCTGCTCTTGCTTCGGGATCACCGACAAGCAGGTCAAGGACCACGCGGCTGCCGGGGCCTGCACCCCGCGCCAGATCGCCTCGGCCACCAAGGCCGGCACCGACTGCGGCTCGTGCGTGCGCACCATCCAGGGCATACTCGGGCGCGGCGCGTGCCCCCGCCGGGAACTGCTCGAGAAGGGCAACGCGGCGGCCGTGCTCGCCGCCGACGTGCCGTCGGCCCCGGCCCCGGCGCCCTCGCTGGTGGAAGCCGCCTAGAGCGGCTGCCGGATCGGCTGCCCGGGCGGCTGACGGATCGGCCGGCTAGCTCGGCTGCTCGATCAGCTGCGCGATGTACAGCGGCTCGCCCAGCGACTCGATGAGCTCCAGCTGGGTGTCGAGGTAGTCGATGTGGTGCTCCTCGTCCGCCAGGATCTCCTCGAAGAGGCGGGCGGAGGTGACGTCGCCCTTGCCGCGCATGACCTCGATGCCCCGCTTGAGCCGGTCGATGGCCTCGACCTCGACCTGGCGGTCCGCCTGGAACATCTCGGTGATCGTCTGGCCGACCCGTACGTGGAAGAGCCGCTGGTAGTTCGGCAGGCCGTCGAGCATCAGGATGCGCTCGGTGATCTTGTCCGCGTGCTTCATCTCGTCGATGGATTCTTCACGCGTGTACTTGGCGAGCTTGGTCCAGCCCTTGTTGTCCTGGATGCGGTAGTGCAGCCAGTACTGGTTGATGGCGGTCAGCTCGCCGGTCAGCTGCTCGTTCAGAAACTCAAGGACCTCGGGGTCGCCCTGCATCGCAGAGGCTCCTTCCAGGCAATGTCATTCATGACGGGGCTGGGGGGTACTCCCGGCCGCGGCCGGGGGATTGGCCGCATCCTTGCACTGCCGCTGTGGGGCGTCCAGTAAGTGCCTCCTTAGTGGGAGTTGCCGCGACTTGCCCGAATCGGTCCAGACCTGGTCATGACCACCCGTCCGCGTCTGTCACCATGGAGTCATGGGTCAGCCGGAAAGCCGGGAATCTCCGGGAGCAGAGCAGACGGAGCTTCCACCGGGGCAGCGGCTGCAGCGGGGCTGGCCGGTCACCCACTACGGTCCGGTACCCAAGTTCAAACCCGACCGCTGGGAGTTCCGCGTCTTCGGCGCGACGGCCGACGGTGACAAGCACTGCTGGAACCACGAGCAGTTCACGGCGCTGCCGTTCGAGTCGGTCGTGGCGGACCTGCACTGCGTGACGAAATTCAGCATGCCGGGCGCCGAATGGGGCGGTGTGCTCGCCCGTACGATCCTCGCCCTGGCGCCGCCCGCGCCGCAGGTGACGCACGTGATGGTGTGGGCCGAGTACGGCTTCAGCTCCAACCTGCGGCTGGCCGACTTCGCCTCCGAGCGGACCGTCTTCGCCACCCATCAGGGCGGTGAGCTGCTCACCGCCGAGCACGGGTTCCCCCTGCGCCTCGTCGTCCCGCACCTGTACGCGTGGAAGGGCCCCAAGTGGGTCCGCGGCGTCGAGTACATGACCGCCGACCGCCGCGGCTTCTGGGAGGAGCGCGGCTACCACAACATCGGCGACCCCTGGCGCGAGCAGCGCTACTCGTACCAGGAGGAGCCGGGGGACGGCCCCGAGCTGTAGGGGGTATCCGCCTTTCGGCGGTCAGTGGTACTGGTGGACGACCGCGTGGCCCTTGCCGCGGCCGATCATCCACTTGTTGACCGGGACCGTGATCACGAAGGCGGCCGCGAGCGCGATCGCGAGGACCGACCAGAACAGCGGGTCCGAGAGGTGCGCGTCCATCGCGCCGGGCCACAGGGCGATCACGCCGTTGTCGATCAGTTCCATGACGGCGATCGAAAGGGTGTCCGCGGCGAGCGCCACCCGGACGGCCGTACGGAAGTCAACTCCGGCGGCGAGGATCCCGCGCAGGGTGAACGCGTAGCCGAAGAGGAACGCGAGAGCGATCGCCAGGGTCATCGTCGGGACGTTCCCCCAGCCCAGCGCGGTCCCGATGACCATGCCGAGCACCTCGCCGATGGCGCACCCGGTGAGGCAGTGCAGGGTGGCCCGGGCGGCCATGGCCCAGCCGGCGGGTCCGTACTGCTCGTGCTGGCCGTGCTGGCCGTGCTGCTGGTGGCCGTGGTGGCCGTGGTGGCCGTGGTGGCCGTGGCCGTGGTGGTCGTGCTGTGCGTGGTGTGCGTGTTCCATGTCGACCCCCTGGGAAAAGCCGGATGGCGGTTCCGCCGATAGAGCAGAACCGTATACCCCCCGGGGGTATTCCTCAACGGGTCGGTGTCACTGGCCGCCGCGCAGCTCCTTCAGCAGCGCCACGTCCGCCGCGTGCCCCTCCTTGCCACCGGGGGTCTCGATGATCAGCGGTACGCCGTCCATCGCCGGATGCGTGAACAGCTCGGCGAAGGCCTCGCGGCCGATGTGCCCCCGGCCGACGTTGGCGTGCCGGTCCTTGTGGGCGCCGACCCCTTCCTTGGAGTCGTTCGCGTGGACCAGCTTCAGCCGGCCCTCGCCCACCGTGTCCACCAGCAGGTCCAGCGTCAGCTTCGTCCCGCCCGGCTCCGCCAGGTCGTGGCCGGCCGCGAAGATGTGGCAGGTGTCCAGGCAGATCCCCAGCTTCGGATGGTGGTCGAGCGCGTCGAAGTACGGACCGAACTCCTCGGCCCGCGAGCACAGCGACGAGCCCTGCCCGGCCGTGGACTCCAGCAGCAGGAACGGGTCGTCGTCGTGCACCAGCTCATCCAGGAGCGGCAGCATGTGCTCCCTGACCTGCGCGTACGCCGCCTCGCGCGGGCGGCCTCCGGTGGCCGAGCCGGTGTGCACGACCACTCCGAGCGCACCGATCTGCCGGGCCCGGCGCAGCGAATGGCGCAGGGACTCCACCGACTTCTCGACGGTCGCCTCGGTGTGCGAGCCGAAGTTGATCAGGTACGGGGCGTGCACATAGGCGGGGAGCGACTCCTCCGCGCACCCGGCCCGGAACAGTTCGTCCTGCGCCGGATTGCCGACCGGCGTGGCCCAGCCGCGCGGATTGGCGACGAAGACCTGCACCGCCTCGGCGCCCATCTCCCGGGCGTACGTGAGCCCGACCGAGGCGAGCCCGCCCGCGACGGGGACGTGCCCGCCCACCGGATTGCGTATCACCGCTGCTCACAGCCCCTTGGTCTTGATGACGACGATGGTGCCCTCGGGGGCGTTCTGGCCGCCTGCCACGGACTGGGATTCCACGGTCTTGCTGAAGGAGAGGAACGGCCGCTCCACCTTGACCTTGAAGCCCGCGCCCTCCAGGGCCTTGCGCGCCTCGTCCACGTCCTTGCCGGTGACGTCCGGGACGGGGAGCTGGCGGGGCCCCTTGGAGAGGGTCAGCGTCACGGTGTCCCCGGCCGCGGCCTGGGTTCCGGCGCCCACCGACTGGTTGGCGACCGTACCGGCCGGGGAGGGGGCGTTGACCTGTTCGGGCGCCGTGGCCACCTTCAGGCCGAGGCCCTCCAGCGTCGACCGTGCCTGCTCGAAGGGGAGACCGGCCACGCTGGGCACCGGGACCGGGCGCCCCTTGCTGACGATCAGGGAGACCGCCGTGTCGGGGGCCCGCTTCTCGCCGCCCGCCGGGCTGGTGCTGATCACCGAGCCCTGGGCGATGTCCTGGCTGAAGGCCTGCGTGACGACGCCCGGGGCCAGCCCGGACTTCGTCAGCTCGGCCTGGGCCTCCTCCAGCGGGCGGCCCTTGAGGTTGGGCACGGCCACGACCTCGGGGCCGCGGGAGATGGTGAGGACGACCGCGTCGTTGCCACGGATCTTCTTGCCGCCGCCGGGGGTGGTCGCCATGACCGTCCCGCGCTCGAAGGCCTCGCTGAACTTCCGGTCGATCTTCTTGACGCCCAGTCCGGCGGCGGAGAGTTCCGAGCGGGCCTGGACCTCCGTCTTGCCGAGGAGGTTGGGGACCTTGGTGAACTGGCCGGAGTTGATGTACCAGACACCCGTGCCGAGGCCGAGGGCCAGCAGGACGCCCGCGATGACCAGGAGCACGCCGCGGCGTGGCCTGCGCGCCTCCGCCGGCGCGGGGGCCGGCGGGAGGGGCGGCGGAACCTGCAGCCGGGAGGTCTGGTGCAGGGGCTGGTGCACGGCGACCGGGCGCGGGATCACGCCGGTGCGGTCCTCGCTGGCCGTCCGCTCCCCGGCGCGCGCCTGCGGCGGTACGGCGTCCAGCTCGGTGTCGCTGAGCTGGGCGCGGGCCTCGCGGGTGAGGCCGAGCAGGGCCGCGGCGTCGTGGGGGCGCAGCTCCGGGTTGCGCGCGGTGGCCTGCGCCACGAGCTCGTCGAGGCCGACGGGCAGGCCGGGGACGGTGGCGGACGGGGGCGGCACGTCCTCGTTCAGGTGCTGGTAGAGCACCTGGGCGGGGGAGCCGCCGGTGTGCGGCTTGGAGCCGGTGAGCATCTCGTAGAGCACGACACCGCAGGCGTAGACGTCCACGCGGGTGTCGGTGACGCCGTTCTCGATCTGCTCGGGAGCCAGGTAGGAGACGGTGCCGAGGACGGAGCCGGTGGTGTTGGTCACCGAGTCCACGGACCGGACCAGCCCGAAGTCGGCGACCTTGACCCGGCCGTCGTCGCCGATCAGGACGTTCTCCGGCTTCATGTCGCGGTGGACGAAACCGGCCCGGTGCGCGGCGCCGAGGGCGGCGAGCACGGGCTCCAGGATGTCGAGCGCGGCCCGCGGCTGGAGGGCGCCGCGCTCGCGGAGCACGTCGCGCAGGGTGCAGCCGGAGACGTACTCCATGGCGAGGTAGACGTACGGCCCGTCCGTGCCCTGGTCGAACACGGCGACCACGTTGGGGTGGGCGAGCCGGGCCACGGACTTGGCCTCCCGGATGAACCGGTCGACGAAGGCGGCGTCCGCGGCGAGGGCCGGGTGCATCACCTTCAGGGCCAGCACGCGGTCGAGGCGGGTGTCCACGGTCCGGTAGACCGTGGCCATGCCGCCCGCCGCGATGCGGGCGTCGACGCGGTAGCGGCCGTCGAGCACGCGCCCGACGAGGGGGTCATCCAGGGTCGTATCCACCCGGCGATTCTACGAGCGCGGCGTGGCCCCCCGGCCCGGACGGGTCGCCTTGCAGCCCAGCTGTGACGTGGGCGGGGGGTCCGGGTTCACGCGGGTCGGGCGGGGGCTTCGGGGGGCCTGATGCCCGGAAGGCTCGTCAGGGAGGGTTTGGGGGTTTCCCGTCAGTCCCACTGTCTCTCCGGGTCGGGCCGGCCTGTCAAGGGCGCTCCCTTCGGTCGCGTCGCTACGCGATGGCCTCCGGCCACCCTTGACAGGCCGTCCCGCCCCGGAAAGCCAAGGACTGTCGGGAAGCCCCCAAAAGAACGGTCCACTGGTTCACGATCACGGGCAGGGGGCATCAGGGACGCAGGGCCCAGCTCCCGGTGGCACACCCCGCCCGGCCCGACCGGAAACCGAAGGCGGGGCGGGGGCGGGGGCCGACATGCGCGCCAGATCGCTACGCGCTCCTCCTGTCTCAGCGTCCGGCCTCCGTCTGGGGTCCCACCCGCACCAGGTGGCGACGAGAAGCCCCCGGGGAGCGGGTGGGCGCACCAGATCGCTCCGCGCTCCTCCCGTCTCGGCGTCCGACGGCCGTCTGGGGCCGGACATATGCCGCCCACGGTCGCCACGGATGCCCCCTCACGCGGGAGCGGGCAATTTGCCCCTATTTGAGAGGGCGGGGGAGGTGAATGGATCAGCTGACGGAGTCTGATGGCGGGTATACCGGCGTCAGACTCCGGTAGGGGGCTTCATGCGCCTGCGACCACCCGCAGGGGGCGAGGAGAGGGGCCAAAGGCGCCCCATTCGGCGCGGTTTGGGCCCCAGACGGGGGCTGGACGCTGAGACGGGAGGAGCGCGTAGAGATCGGACGCGCCCCAACCCCTCCCCGAGGGCTTCTCGTCACCCTCCAGTGCGGGTAAGGGCCCCAGACGGGGGCTGGACGCTGAGACGGGAGGAGCGCGTAGCGATCTGGTGCGGAGGCAGCGCCCCGGCTTCGCTCGCCGGTCGGGCCGGGCGCAGACCGTACCCGGGGGCCCGGGCCCTGGATCCCTGATGCCCCCTGCCCGTGATCGTGAACCAGTGGACCGTTCTTTTGGGGGCTTCCCGACAGTCCTTGGCTTTCCGGGGCGGGACGGTCTGTCAAGGGTGGCCGGAGGCCATCGCGCAGCGACGCGACGAAGGAGCGCCCTTGACAGGGCGGCCCGCCCCGGAGAGACAGTGGGACTGACGGGAAACCCCCAAATCCTCTCTGATGAGCCCCGAGGGCATCAGGCCCCCCGAAGCCCCGGCCGCCCGCTCGCCTCGCCCCGCCCCGGAGGGTCGAGGGGGAGACAGCGGGCCCGCGCCGCAAGCCCCGTACGCCCCGCCCCGCCCCACCCCTCAGAACGCCGGGCGTTCCGGGTCCAGGGCTGCGCGGCCCTCCGTAGGAGACGAGGCTTCGGCGAAGCGGCGTTGCGGGATGCGCCCCGCGCGGAACGCGAGCCGTCCCGCCGACACCGCGTCCCGCATGGCCGCCGCCATCAGGGCGGGGGCCTGCGCCCGCGTCACCGCGGAGGCCAGCATCACCGCCGCGCACCCGAGTTCCATGGCCAGGGCCACGTCGGAGGCCGTTCCGGCGCCCGCGTCGAGGATCACCGGGACCCCGGCCCGTTCCGTGATCAGCTCGAAGTTGTGCGGGTTGCGGATCCCCATGCCGGACCCGATCGGCGAGCCCAGCGGCATGATCGCCGCGCAGCCCGCGTCCTCCAGCTTGCGGGCGAGTACCGGGTCGTCGTTGGTGTAGGGGAGGACGGTGAAGCCCTCGTCCACCAGGGTCTCGGCCGCGTCCAGCAGCTCGACGCCGTCCGGCAGGAGGGTCCGCTCGTCCGCGACCACCTCCAGCTTGATCCAGTCCGTGCCCAGGGCCTCGCGCGCGAGGCGCGCCGTCAGCACGGCCTCGCCCGCCGTGAAGCAGCCCGCCGTGTTGGGCAGGACCGCGATGCCGAGCTTCGAGAGCACGGACAGGACGGAGCCCTGGACCGTCGGGTCCAGCCGCCGCATCGCCACCGTCGTGAGCTCGGTGCCCGAGGCCACCAGGGCCCGTTCCAGTACGTCCAGGCTCGGGGCCCCGCCCGTACCCATGATCAGGCGCGAGGAGAAGGTCCGGCCGCCGAGCGTGAAGAGGTCGTCCGCCATCCCGCTCAGCCTCCCTGGACCGCGGTGAGGACCTCGACCCGGTCGCCCTCGCCCACCGGCGTGGCCGGCCACTGGCCGCGCGGCACCACGGTCTCGTTGAGCGCGGCGGCGACCCCGGAGGGGGCCGCGGTCAGGGTGGCGACGACCGCGTCGAGCGTGGTGCCGGCCGCGACCTCGCGCGGCTCGCCGTTGACGGAGATGGTCATGCGTAGGACTCCTGACGTGCGGCGGAGAACCGGCGGGGGGTGAAGGGGCGGGCGATCTGCGGCAGTTCGCCGGTGGTCAGCAGATCCGCCAGCACGTCGCCGGTGAGCGGGGTCAGCAGCACCCCGTTGCGGTAGTGCCCGGTGGCCAGGTGCAGGCCCGGCAGGTGGGTCGGGCCGAGCAGCGGGGCGTTGTCGGGGGAACCGGGGCGCAGTCCCGCCCGGGTTTCCACCAGCGGGAGTTCGGTGATGCCGGGCACCAGTTCGTGGGCGTCGCGCAGGAGTTCGTAGACCCCGCCCGCGGTGACCGTGGTGTCCCAGCCGAGTTCCTCGCTGGTGGCGCCGATGACGAGTTCGCCGTTCTCCCGCGGCACCAGGTAGACGTGGCTGCCGCGCACGACCGCCCGTACCGTCCGCGACAGGAACGGCGCGTACGCCTGCGGTACCGACAGCCGCAGCACCTGACCCTTCACCGGCCGTACGGGGGCCGCCACCTCCGGCGGTACGCCGGCCAGCCGGCCGCTGAGCGAGCCCGCCGCCAGCACCACCTGGCCGGCGCGCAGCTCCGTGCCGTCGTGGAGCACGGCGCCGGCCGCCCGGTCCGCGGTGACGAGCAGCCGCTCCGCGCCCGTCCGGTGGACGTCCACCCCGGCCCGCTCGCAGGCGGCCAGCAGGGCGGCCGCGAGCCGGCGGGGGTCGACCTGGTGGTCGCCGTCCACACGCAGCCCGCCGCGTACGCCGGGGGCCAGCATCGGCTCCAGGCGGCGGCACTCGCGGCCGGTGAGCCACTCCGAGTCCAGGCCGCAGCGGCGCTGGAGGGCGTGCAGCTCGCGCAGGTGGAGCCGGTCGTCGGCGTCCAGGGCGACGGCCAGGGTGCCGCAGGCGCGGTAGCCGATGTCCAGACCGCCGCTCGCCTCGGCGAGCTCGGCGGCGAACTCCGGATAGCGCGCGGCGGAGGCGAGGCCGAGGCCCAGCAGGGCCTCCTCGCCGTAGTGCAGCTCCGTGACGGGAGCGAGCATCCCGGCCGCGACCTGGGCGGCGCCGCCGCCGGGGGCCGGGTCGGCCAGTACGGTGCGCAGTCCGCGCCGGGCGGCCCGCCAGGCGGTGACGAGCCCGATGATCCCGCCCCCGATGACGAGGACGTCGGATCCCTTTCGAGATGAGTGCATGGGCGTCCAGCCCCTCCCTTCGCCGGCATGACCCGGATCAGGTTCGTACGGTCGGAGGCCGTCCAGCCTCCCTCTCAGCCCGGTGCGCCCGGACTCCCGCGATAGGTACGGTGGCCAGACTAACCCCGCCGTGGACGGCGGGTAAGGGGCACCTATTCCTGACGGGCCGTCAGGTGAATAGGGTGGCCGGGTGAACGAGCAGACGGAACAGACTGAGAACGGCGTCGTCATCGCGGGCGCCGGAATGGCCGGTGTGCAGACCGCGGTCGCCCTGCGCGAGCGGGGATTCACCGGCCCCGTGACCCTGCTGGGCGCCGAGCCCCACCAGCCCTACGACCGGCCCCCGCTGTCCAAGGCGGTCCTGCTCGGCAAGGCCGAGGACTCCGCCTTCGACGTGGACTTCGAAGGGCTGGGCATCGAGCTCCGGCTCGGCGTGGAGGTCACCGGGCTGCGGGCCGCCGAACGCGAGCTGGACACCGAGGCGGGGCCGGTCCCGTACGACGTCCTCGTCCTCGCCACCGGCGCGCAGCCGCTGACCCTGCCCGGAACCGACGGGGTCCCGGGCGTGCACCTGCTGCGCACCCTGGACGACGCGGCGCGGCTGCGCCCCGTACTGGCGGCCGCGCCGTCGGTCGTGGTCGTCGGGGCGGGCTGGATCGGCGCCGAGTTCGCCACCGCCGCCCGCGCATCGGGCTGCGAGGTGACCGTGGTCGAGGCCGCGGACCGGGTCCTGGCGGGCGCGCTGCCCGCGGAGGTGGCCGCGCCGATGGCCCGCTGGTACGCGGAAGCGGGCGCCGAGCTGATCACCGGCGCGAAGGTCGCCGGGGTCGAGGAGGGCCGGGTGCTGCTCGCGGACGGCCGCGCCCTGCCCGCCGGTGCGGTGGTCGTGGGCATCGGCGCGCGCCCCGCCACCGACTGGCTGGCCGGGACCGGCGTGGCGCTCGGCCCCGACGGCTCGGTCACCGCCGACGCCCACCTGCGGACCACGCTGCCCGGGGTGTACGCCGTCGGCGACTGCGCCTCCTTCCCCTCGGCCCGCTACGGGACCCGGCTGCTCGTGCACCACTGGGACAACGCCCTCCAGGGGCCGCGGGCCGTCGCCGCGAACATCCTGGCCGGGGAGCCGGTCGAGGCCTACGACCCGGTGCCGTACTTCTGGTCCGAGCAGTTCGGGCGCTTCGTCCAGTACGCCGGGCACCACGGCGGGGCCGACACCCTGCTCTGGCGCGGCGACCCCGCCGAGCCCTCCTGGTCGGTGTGCTGGCTGAAGGACGGCGCGCTGGTCGCGGTGCTGGCCGTGGGCCGGCCGCGGGACCTGGCGCAGGGCCGCCGCCTGATCGAGACGGGGGTCCCCGTCGACCCCGCCAAGGTCTCCGACCCGGGGACCCCGCTGAAGTCCGCGTCGGCCTGACGGCCGACGGGGCTCCGCCCGTACCCCGCGCCGCACACGCCGGCGGGGCTGGATTTCGGCTGATGCCGTCCGCCAGGCGCGGGGTCCGGGGCGGAGCCCCAGCAACGGCGGGCGGAGGCCCCGGGGGCCCGGACGGACCGGCTCCGGTACCGGCGGCGCAGCCGAGGTGGCAGGCTTGTCCCCGTGACCGAGATTGACGCAAAGATCGATGCCCTTGTCCCCTCGTGGCTCTACCTCCCCGACATCGCGGAGATGCTCGACATCGAGGTGACCCGGGTCCGCCAGATGGTCAAGGAGGGGCAGCTCATCGCCGTACGCCGGGGAGAGAACCGCTCCCTCCAGGTGCCGGCCCCCTTCATCGACGGCGACAAGGTCGTGAAGGGCCTCGTCGGCCTGCTGACCGTGCTGCGCGACGACGGCTTCTCCGACGCCGAGATCCTGGAGTGGCTCTTCACGGCGGACCCGACCCTGCCCGGCACCCCCGCGCAGGCGCTGAGCGAGAATCGCGGCACGGAGGTCAAGCGCCGCGCCCAGGCGCTCGCCCTCTGACCTGATCCGCATCCGCTCCACCGCGGTGTACGGGCGGCCCCGGCGGCCCGTACACCGCCTCCATCACGGGGGGTACACCCATGCAGCTGTCCGACGCCCGGCTCTACCTGTGCACGGACGCCCGCAAGCGGCAGGGCGACCTCCCCGAGTTCCTGGACGCCGTGCTGGCCGGCGGCGTCGACATCGTCCAGCTCCGCGACAAGGGCATGGAGGCGGGGGAGGAGCTCGAACACCTCCAGGTGTTCGCCGAAGCCGCACGGCGCCACGGCAAGCTCCTCGCCGTGAACGACCGGGCCGACGTCGCCCACGCCATCGGCTCCGACGTGCTCCACCTCGGCCAGGGCGACATCCCCGTGCCCGCCGCCCGCGCCATCCTCGGCGGCCCCGACACCGTGCTCATAGGCCGCTCCTGCCATGCCGAGGCCGAGGTCGACGCGGCCGTGGCCGAGCCCGGCGTCGACTACTTCTGCACCGGCCCCTGCTGGCCCACCCCCACCAAGCCCGGCCGCTACGCCCCCGGCCTCGGGCTCGTCCGGTACGCCGCCTCGCTGAAGCAGGACCGGCCCTGGTTCGCCATCGGCGGCATCGACAGCGGCAATCTGGACGAAGTGCTGGACGCCGGCGCCACCCGCGTCGTCGTCGTCCGCGCGCTCACCGAGGCCACCGACCCCGGTGCGGCCGCCGCGGAACTCGCCAAGCGCGTCCGGGCCCGCCTCGGCTAGCACCCCTCCCCAGTCCGGCGCCCCGCCGCGCCTGTCCAAAAACGTGTCCAAAAGACGGACACCGCTTCGGCCTGCGGCAGGCCGCGTCTAACCTGCCCGTATGGCCTCTGGTACCGCTTCCACCTGGTCGGATCGTGCACACACGGTCCGGGACCTCCTCGCGTCCGGGCGCTCGTACTCCTTCGAGTTCTGGGCTCCCAAGACGGAGAAGGGCGAACGCAACCTCTGGAACGCGCTGCGCCGGATCGAGGCGGTATCCCCGAGCTTCGTCTCCGTGACCTACGGGGCCGGCGGATCCACCCGCGGCGGCACGGTCAGGGCCACCGAGCAGATCGCCTCGGACACCACCCTCACGCCGGTCGCCCACCTCACCGCCGTGGACCACTCCATCGCCGAGCTGCGCCACGTCATCGGCCAGTTCGCCGACGCGGGCATCCGCAACATGCTCGCCCTGCGCGGTGACCCGCCGGGCGACCCGATGGCCGAGTGGGTGGCGCACCCGGACGGCGTGCACTACGCCGCCGACCTGGTCCGGCTCCTCAAGGAGTCCGGCGACTTCTGCGTGGGCGTGGCCGCCTTCCCCGAGATGCATCCGCGTTCGATGGACTGGGATACGGACATCCGGCATTTCGTGGACAAGTGCCGCGCGGGCGCCGACTACGCGATCACCCAGATGTTCTTCGATCCGGAGAATTATCTGCGGCTGCGCGACAGCGTCGAAAAGGCGGGCTGCGAGACCCCGATCATCCCCGAGGTCATGCCTGTTGTGGGGATCAAGCAGCTCGACCGGCTGCCCCAACTCAGCACCGCAGTCTTCCCCGCGGACGTGAAAGAGCGCATGCTCGCCGTCAAGGACGACCCGGCCGCTGTACGCTCCATTGGCATCGAGTTCGCCACGGAGTTCTGCGCGCGGCTGCTGTCCGAGGGTGTCCCAGGGCTGCACTTCATCACGCTGAACAATTCCACGGCGTCTCTCGAGATCTACGAGAACCTGGGCCTGCACCAGCGGGCCTGACCGGCGGGCCCCCGTTCCCTGGGCGGTCGGCCGTACCGAGAGGGGCCATGCATGGGTATGACGGTCCTCTACATCGCGTTCGGCTTCGTCGCGCTGTGGTTGCTTGCCGAGGTCCTGATGCAGTACAAGGCCCGGCTCCGCTGGCGCCTGCTCGCCTTCACCGGGTTCCTCGGCGTGGTCGCCGGGGTCGTGCTGCCGTCGGTGCCGGTCATCGGCGCCGGCGCGGCCGCGTTCGCCCTGGGCCAGACCCTGGTGACGCTGTCCTTCCGCAAGGGCTTCGAGGCCGGCTGGGCGCTGCGGCGCGGCGGGGAACCCGTACGGCAGTCCGGACGCCGCCGCTCCGGCGGTCCGCGGCCCGAACCGGCGCTCCAGGTCACCGGGCTGGAGTACGGGGACCCGGACGGGCCCGTGGACGGCGACGGCGCCCCGGACGGGCGCGAAGAGCACGCCTCCGAGCGGCAGTTCCAGGCCGCGGCCGGCGAGGTCTACAACCCACAGCCGATGCCCGACGACACCGGTTCGTACGGGATACAGAGCTTCGCGCCCGCCCCGCCGTTCACCACGGCCGAGCAGGACGCACACCAGTACGCCGCGTACTACGACCCCGCGGGCCAGGGCGGGGGCGCCGGCTACGACTACTCCGGCGGCTATCAGACGGGCGAGCAGCAGCAGGTCTACGCCGCCTACTCGGACCCGTACATCGGCACCGGCGGGGGCCTCGGCCAGCCGGGGGCCTACGACTACCCGAACGACCCGGCCTACGGCGGGTACTCCGCCTACCCCGCGTACCCCGACTACGGGCAGCAGCAGTACGCGATGGACACCCCGCCCGGCGGGGTGTGGGTCCCGCAGCAGCGCGATGTGGCCCAGCCCTACCCGGCGGACGAGCAGCCCGAGCCGC
The DNA here is from genome assembly GCF_055588085.1 of Streptomyces sp. NPDC046303. Taxonomy (NCBI): domain Bacteria; kingdom Bacillati; phylum Actinomycetota; class Actinomycetes; order Kitasatosporales; family Streptomycetaceae; genus Streptomyces; species Streptomyces sp. NPDC046303. Next base: position 40,548 of record NZ_JBVJFA010000011.1, on the reverse strand, counting down.
CGCAGCAGTACCCGTACCCCCAGCAGGGCGAGTACGAGCAGTACCGCTACTGACCGGTCACTGGGAGCCGCGGAACTGCGCGCCCTCCACGATCAGCCCGGCCACCAGGGCCCCGGTCATCCCGGCGTGCGCCAGCCCGCCGCCGGGGTGGGCCCAGCCGCCCGCGAGGTAAAGCCCGGGAACGGCGGTGGTGTTGGCCGGGTAGAGCAGTCGGCCCCCGGCCCCCGCGAGGGCGGGGGCGGGCACCGAGCCGCCCGGGACGCCGGTCGCCGCCTCGATGTCGGCGGGGGTGTGCGCCTCGTGCCACAGCAGCCGCTCCCGCAGCCCCGGTACGGCCTTCCCGGCGAGTTCCAGCAGCCGCTCGGGTGCGGCGGCCTCCGTGCTCCCGGGACCGCACACGGCGGTCACGGTGACCGCCTCGTGGTCCGCGTCGGGCCGGGTGGCGGGGTCGTCGGGCCGCAGGACGGTGACGTACTGCCCGGGGGAGTGCACGAGGGTGCGGTGGGCGGTGCCCGGGGGGCGGGCGCCGCGCAGGGCCAGGAAGAGGCCGAGCCGGCTGGGCAGGTCCGGCCCGCGGGCGGGGACCGCCTCGCGCGGCCGGGGCAGGGAGGCGGCCGGCAGCAGCCGCGGGTCGATCCCGCAGACCACGGAGTCGGCGGGCACCTCGCTGCCGTCGGCCAGCAGCAGACCGGCCGCACGGCCCCCGGCGGTCAGGACCTCCCGGACCTCCGCGCCGAACACGAACTCCACCCCCCGCTCCCGGCAGCGCTCGTGGACGGCGGTGGCCAGGGCCCGCATTCCGCCGCGCACGTACCAGCTGCCGAAGGTCTGCTCCATGTACGGCAGCACGGCGGCGGAACCGGGGGCCCGGTCCGGGTCGATCCCGTAGGCGCCCACCAGGCCCGTCAGCAGCTCCCCGAGGCCGGCGCCGAGCTCCTGCCCGGCCACCTCGGCGAGGGTCGGGGTCCGGCGGCGCCGCGGGAACCCCCAGCGGCGGGTGGACAGGCCGGTGCGGCGCAGGGCCGGGTACGGGTCTTCGGCCAGGGCCCGGGGGTCCGCGGGCAGCGGCTCCTCCAGCAGGGGCCGGCGGGTGGCGTCCCAGGCGTCGCGGGCACGGCCGAGCACGCCGTTCCAGCGCTCGCCCGCACCGGGGCCGAAGGCCTCGTCCAGGGCGGCGGCCACGCCGCCGCGGGAGGCGCCGGGGAGGGTGACGTCGACGCCGTGGTGCGGGAGGACGTGGCGGACGGCAGGGTCCACCTGGGCCATGTCCACGCAGGTCTCCAGCGGCCGCTTGCCGGTCTTGACGAACAGGTCGCGGTAGACGGCGGGCAGGTGCAGCAGGCCGGGCCCGGTGTCGAAGGCGAAGCCCTCGCGCTCGTACCGGCCGACCGCGCCCCCGTACGTCGCCCCGCGCTCGTACACCGTCACCCGGTGCCCTGCCACGGCCAGTCGGGCCGCCGTCGCCATCGCGCCCATCCCGGCGCCGATCACCGCAATTCGTGCCATGCGGCCGAGCCTATCGAGGGAGGTCAGGAGGGTCAGTGGGGTGGGGCCGCCCCGGCGGTGCGGGCACGGGTCTCGGCGGCGAGGCGTTTCTCCTCGCGGCGCTGGGCGCGGCGGCGCAGGAAGCGGCGGATCCGGGTCCAGAGGAAGATCAGCAGGGCCAGTCCGGCGGCCAACAGGACGGCCGCGATGATCGCGGCGGCCTGGGGGTTGAACATCGCGAAGGTGACGAGTCCGGCCACGCCGAGGTCCTCGGCGATGCTGACCACGACGTTGCTGAGCGGCTCGGGCGAGGTGTTGATCGCCATCCGGGTGCCGGCCTTGATGAAGTGGCTGACCAGGGCGGTGGAGCCGCCCACCGCGCCGGCGGCGATGTCGGAGAGCGAACCGCTCTGGCCGGCCAGCAGCGCGCCGACCACGGCACCGGAGACCGGGCGGATCACCGTGTGGACCGAGTCCCAGACCGAGTCCACGTACGGGATCTTGTCGGCGACCACCTCGCAGAGGAACAGCACGCCCGCGACGATCAGCACGTCGGTGCGTTGCAGCGAGGCCGGAACCTCGTCGGTCAGGCCGGTCGCGCCGAAGATGCCGAGCAGGAGGACCACGGCGTATGCGTTGATCCCACTGGCCCAGCCGCTGGTGAAGACCAGGGGGAGCACACTCACGCGATCATCATGCCGTAGAGCAGTGAGGGGACGGAAGCCATCCGGCGACCGTCCCCTCGCTCACGTTGTGCGGGGCTACTGCCCCTGTTCGTCCCGGCGGCGCTGCCACCGTTCCTCGATGCGGGTCATCATCGACCGACGCTGCCGGTTCTGGCCACGGGCCGAACCGCCTGCACTTCCGGAGACGGGCTGCTCGCCGGGCTTGGGTGCCTTGCGCCAACCGGTGACCACGAGGACCGTGCAGCCCAGCATGACGAGGAACCCCACCACACTGACCCAGAGCACGTCCTGCCAGATCACACCGGCCATGAGGAGCGCGATACCCACCACAATGCCCGCGACTGCCTGGTAGACCCGTCGCCGGGTGTACGTGCGCAGCCCGCTTCCCTCAAGCGCTGTCGCGAACTTGGGATCTTCGGCGTACAGCGCTCGCTCCATCTGCTCGAGCATGCGCTGCTCGTGCTCCGAGAGCGGCACGGGAGTCCTCCTCATCCGTCGGTCGCGGGGGGTAGCGACCAGGGGTCCCCTTCAGGATAGGCGGGGAATCGCCCCCGTGATACCCGCCCTCTACGCCACGTTCTCAAATAGACCAGTCGTGGATCAGCTCGAAAACGATCAGTGCCGCCGCGGGGGCGTTCACTGAGGCGCTTATTCCCCAATGGCACGTCCACCATGCCGGTCACTGCCCCGATCATACGGGGCCGATCGCCGGTTCGGAGGGTCTGTGGCCGACTCCGTCCGAGGAAGATCGCAGATCAGGCCTGCTTCTCGCCCAGGACGTGCAACTGCGTGGCGACCGCGTGGAAGGCGGGCAGCTCCGCGGCGGCCTCTTCCAGGCGCAGCAGCGCCTCCACGGCGCCCGGCTCGGTGTCCACGAGGACCCCCGGGACGAGGTCGGCGAAGATCCGCACGCCGTGCACCGCGCCGACCGCCAGGCCGGCTCCGCCGACCAGCTCGGCGAGCGTCTCGGCGGTGAAGCGGCGGGGCACCGGGTCGCCGGAGCCCCAGCGGCCGGCCGGGTCGGTGAGGGCGGTACGGGCCTCCGTGAAGTGTCCGGCCAGGGCGCGGGCGAGCACGGCTCCGCCGAGCCCGGCGGCCAGCAGGCTGAGCGTGCCGCCGGGGCGCAGGGCCGCGACCGCGTTGGCCACGCCCTCGGCCGGGTCGTCCACGTACTCCAGCACGCCGTGGCACAGCACCACGTCGTAGGCGTCCCGCTCCACCACGTCCAAGAGTCCCTGGGCGTCGCCCTGGACCCCGCGGACGAGATCGGCGACACCGGCCTCGGCCACCCGGCGCTCCAGCCCGAACAGCGCGTTCGGACTGGGGTCGACCACGGTGACCCGGTGGCCCAGGCGGGCCACCGGCACGGCGAACTTCCCGGTTCCGCCACCCGTGTCGAGCACGTCCAGGACATCCCGGCCGGTCGCCTTCACCCGGCGGTCGAGCGCCTCCTTGAGGACCTCCCACACCACGGCGGTGCGGAGGGAGGCGCGGGGGCGGGAAGTGTCCGACACGGCTGATGGCTCCTCGGCGCGGTAGGCAAGGGTGGGCGGCCAGTGCCCCACCCGGCCCCACCCTATTGCCTTCCGCGCCGAGTCAGCTCATCCCGCCTCGGGACGTTCCGGACGGGGCTGCGGCAGGGTCGGCTGCGGTGGCCGGATCGCGAGCATCCGCTCGACCAGGCGCAGGAACATCGAGACCGCGCGTACCAGATCGTCCGCGTCCCGGCTGCTGGCCGCATCCGGTATCCCCGCCTCGGCCCGGGCCCGGCGGGCCGCGCCGGAGGCGAAGAGCGCGCTCCACTCGGCCAGCTCCGGCGCTATCTCCGGCAGCACCTCCCACGCGCTGCGGATCCGGGGCCGCCGCCGCGGGTGCACCGGTTCGGGCCGCCCGCGGGAGGCGAGCACCGCCGCGGCGGTGCGCAGGGCGGCCAGGTGGGCGGTGGCGTACCGCTCATTGGGGTGGGGGAGCAGGGCGGCCTCGGCCAGGCCGTTGCGGGCCTTGGCGAGCAGGTCGAGGGCGGCCGGCGGAGCCGCCGACCTCCGCAGGACGGGGTGGACAGGGGACGGGGACGGTGTGGCCATGACGAACCTCCTGTCGATGCGTTCCCACCATCGTGAACGGCCCCACTGACAATCGCCCTGACCTGCAGTTTTGTTCGGTCTGGGGAGGTAACTTCCCCCCGCTGCCCACCTGGTGCGAAGGAAGCTGGTAGTTTTTGAACTGACCGGTCAGTTCAAAAAGAAGGGGGACGGTGTGGACAGCCCGCACGGCGCGGCCGTCAAAGCCGAGGACTTCGGACTCAAGGGCCCGCGCGGCTGGACCTTCCGGGGCATCGGCATCGACGCGGAGCCCGGCTCGCTCATCGCGATCGAAGGCCCCTCCGGCAGCGGCCGCACCTGCCTGCTCCTGGCCCTCACCGGACGGATGAAGCCCACCGAGGGACACGCCGAGATCGGCGGCCACCGGCTGCCGAAGAGGATGGCCGCGGTCCGCCGGATCGCCGCCCTCGGACCGGTCTGCGGCGTCAACGAGCTCGACCAGTCCCTCACCGTCGCCGAGCAACTGCGCGAGGGTGCCCTGCTCCAGCGCCGCTACGAGGGCCCCGTCCGTGCCCTGCTGCGGCCCCGCGGCGAGCTCCGCGCGAGCACCGCCGCGCGGATCGACGCCGCCCTGGACGCCGCGGGTCTGGACCTCGCCACGCTGCCCAAGGGGCCGCGCACCTCCGTACGGGATCTGGAACGCCTGGAGTCCGTACGGCTGTCCGTGGCCATCGCCCTGCTCGGCTCGCCGCGGCTGCTGGCCCTGGACGACCTCGACCTGAAGCTCTCGGACGCCGAGCGGACCGAGGCCTGGGCCCTGCTCCGCCGGGTCGCCGCCGCGGGGACCACCGTCCTCGCGGTGTGCAGCGAGGCCCCCGAGGACGCGCTCGTCCTGCGGACCGGCCCGCCGGACCCGGCCGGCGGGACGGAGCCGGACGACACCGGCACCGCGCCCGGCGACACCGGCACCGCGCCCGGCGACACCGGCACCGCGCCCGGCGACACCGGCACCGAGAAAGACGAAACCGACACCGACACCGGCACCGACGCCGACACAGGCACCGACGCCGAGAACGACGACACGAAGGGGGCGGACGATGCGCTCGCCGAAGCTGGCCGCGCTTGAGCTGAAGCGGTTCGGGCGGGGGAAGCTGCCCCGGGCCGCGCTCGTCGCACTGCTCCTGCTGCCGCTGCTCTACGGAGCCCTGTACCTCTGGTCCTTCTGGGACCCGTACAGCCGCCTCGACAAGGTGCCGGTCGCCCTCGTCAACTCCGACCGGGGCGCCACCGTCGACGGCGAGCGCATCGACGCCGGCGACGAGATCGCCAAGAAGCTCCACGACAGCAAGACCTTCGACTGGCGCGAGGTCAGTGCGCAGGAGGCCGCCAAGGGCCTGGAGAACGGTACGTACTACCTGTCCCTCACCATGCCCGCCGACTTCAGCGAGAAGATCGCCTCCAGCTCGGGCCAGGACCCCGCCACCGGCGCCCTCCAGGTCCGCACCAACGACGCCAACAACTACATCGTCGGCTCGATCTCCCGCACCGTCTTCTCCGAGGTCCGCTCGGCGGCGTCCACCAACGCCTCCCGCGGCTTCCTCGACAAGATCTTCGTCAACTTCTCCGACCTGCACGACAAGACCACCGAGGCCGCCGACGGCGCCGACAAGCTCAAGGACGGCGCGGGCAAGGCCCAGGAGGGCGCGAAGGAACTCGCCGACGGCCTCGACACGGCCGAGGAGAAGACCGGCGAGCTCAACAGCGGCCTGAAGAAGCTGAACTCGGCCGCCGCCAAGCTGGAGACGGGATCGAAGGACGTCGCGGACGGCACCCAGTCCCTCGCCGACAAGGTCAACGGGGCCGCCGACAAGGCCCGCCCCTTCGTCAAGGACCCCAAGAACCTGGCGGACACCGCCGAGCTGGTCGCCGACAGCGCCAAGGTGGTCAACAACCACCTCGACACCTTCGCCGCGAAGGCCCCGGCCGCCGCCTCCGCCGCCAAGAAGGCCTCCGCCGGAGCCGACGCGTACTACACCAAGCACTGCGTCACCCCCGGCCTCGAGCCGCACCTGGCCTCCTGCCCCGACCTGAAGAAGATCAAGGACGACGCGGCCGAGGCCGCCGAACTCACCGGGGACCTCAGCACCCTGGTCAAGAACACGAACGGCGACGTCTCCAAGCTCCGCACCCAGCTGACCGACCTGGAGAAGAAGGCCCGCGAGCTCGTCGACAAGGCCCCCCAGCTCGCAGGCGACCTCGAAGCGGCCGTCGCCAAGGTCAACGCCTTGAACACCGGCGCCCACAAGGTCGCCACCGGCATGGCCCAACTGCACACCGGAATCGGCTCCGCCACCAACGGCTCCGGCGCCATCAAGGAGGGCGTCGGCAAACTCGGCGACGGCGCGCACACCCTCGACAGCGGCATGTACAAGCTGGTCGACGGCAACCGCGACCTCGCCGACGGACTGCACGAGGGCGCCGACAAGATCCCCGACTACGACCAGCAGCAGCGCGACGCCCGCACCGAGGTCATGTCCGACCCGGTCCGGCTCGCCAACCAGTCCCTGCACAAGGCGCCCAACTACGGCACCGGCTTCGCCCCGTACTTCATCCCGCTCTCCCTCTGGGTCGGCGCGATGGTCGCCTACATGCTGATCGCCCCGCTCAACCGGCGGGCCCTGGCCGCCGGCGCCTCGCCCTGGCGGATCGCGCTCGCCGGCTGGCTGCCCGTGGCGGTCCTCGGCGCCGCGCAGGTCGCCCTGCTCATGTCCGTGCTCCACTGGGGCCTCGGCCTGGAGATGGCCCGCCCGGCCCTCACCGTCGGCTTCCTGATGCTGGTCACCGGCTGCTTCGCGGCGATCGTCCAGTGGCTCAACGCCAAGTTCGGCGCCGCCGGGCGGATCCTGGTGCTCGCCGTCCTGATGCTCCAGCTGACCTCGGCGGGCGGCACCTACCCCGTACAGACCAGCCCGGGCTTCTTCAACGCCATCCACCCGTACCTGCCGATGTCGTACGTCGTCGAGAGCCTGCGCCGCCTCATCACGGGCGGCGACCTCGCCCCCGTGTGGCAGGGCGGCGCCGTCCTGGCCGCCTTCACCGTGGGGGCCCTCGCCCTCACCGCGCTCGCCGCCCGCGGCAAGCAGGTGTGGACCATGGACCGGCTGCACCCGGAACTGAGCCTCTAGGAGCCGGTGACCTGTGAGAATCAGCGCCATGGAAAGCAGCAGCACCTCCGCCGCCGTCGGCAGCCGGCGGCAGGCCACCCGCCAGAAGCTCTACGAAGCGGCCGTGACCCTGATCGCCGAGCAGGGCTTCTCCGCGACCACGGTCGAGGAGATCGCCGAGCGCGCGGGCGTGGCGAAGGGCACCGTCTACTACAACTTCGCCAGCAAGAACGACCTCTTCGAGGAGCTGCTGCGCCACGGGGTGGGACTGCTGACGGTCTCGCTGCGGACGGCCGCGGAGGAGACGGAGGCGCGCGGCGGCAGCCGCGTCGAGGCGCTCGACGCGATGATCCGGGCCGGCCTCGTCTTCATCGACCGATACCCGGCCTTCACGCAGCTGTACGTCGCCGAGCTGTGGCGGACCAACCGGACGTGGCAGTCCACGCTGATGGTGGTCCGGCAGGAGGCGGTGGCCGTGGTGGAGACGGTGCTGCGGGAGGGCGTCGAGCGCGGGGAGCTGAGCGCCGAGATCGACGTGCCGCTGACCGCGGCGGCGCTGGTCGGGATGGTGCTCGTGGCCGCCCTGGACTGGCAGTCCTTCCAGAGCGAGCGGTCCCTCGACGACGTGCACTCGGCACTGTCGCTGCTGCTGCGGGGCCGGGTCAGCGGGCACTGACCCCCCAGTCGGCGGTGCCGCCGGGGCGGCGGAGCCCGTACAACTGGTGGGGTCTGCCGGGGCGGCTGAGTACGCGTACCTAGGCACGGAAATGAGTACCTGCGCGGATGGGCCCCCACCTGCGCGGACGCCAGACTGGGGGCCAACGGACAGGAGGCCCGGTCCGCACCGCCGACACGGGGTGGCGGAGCGGACCGGGTACCTCCTCCGTGACGCGGTACGCGAACGCGGCGGGGCTCGGGGGGATCGAGCCTCGCCGCGTTCGCGCATCCGCCGCCAGGCTCCGCCCCGCGCCTCAAAGATCGGGGCTCCGCCCCGGACCCCGCGCCTCAAACGCCGGCGGGGCTGAAATTGCGCTGCGCGCAATCCAGCCCGCCGGGCCGCACCTTGAGCCAGCTCAGCCAAATCCAGCCCCGCCGGCGTTTGAGGCGCGGGGGTTCGGGGGCGGAGCCCCCACCGGGGCCGGGGCGGAGCCCCGGGAGCGGGGGCCGGGGTCGCAAGCCCCGGTTTCGGGAAGGGGCGGGGTGGGGTGAGCCCCGCAGGGTTTCCTTAGCCGCGGCTCCGCGAAGGGAGGCGGAGCCGGATCGCCGCCAGGCGGGTGGATGCCGCCGCGGCCAGGGCCGACCAGCGGCGGGACAAGGCCCAGCCGACGCGCGCCGCCGAACGCGGCAGCAGCAGCGCCCGCAGGCGCCCCAGGCGCCCGAGGCCCGCCAGCAGCCCCGCCCGGGCCAGCAGGACATCGTCCGCCAGCCCCGCGTACGAGGATCCCGCGCCGGGCGGCGCGTACAGGGCCCGCTCCAGCGCCCCCGCCACCCGGTACACCGCACCCGCGGCCTCCGCGTCCAGCCGTCCCAGCTCCACCAGCCGCGCCGCCGCCCGGCGCGGCGACAGCGCCTCGTCCGGCCGGACGCCCGCGTCCCACGCGGCGTCGCCCAGCTCCCGCCACGCCGCCGTCACCTCTCCGGCGCCCAGCCGCCGGGCCCGCACCCGGCTGCGCCACAGCATCGGCAGCAGCGGCAGACCCAGCACCGCCAGCACCACCCCGGCCCAGCCGAGCAGCGCCGGCAGGGACGGCCCGCCACCGCCGGACGCGTTCTGCTTCGGCGCGGCCGCACCGCACTCGCCGAGCTTCTTCAGCTCCGGCGGGCACTCGTCCGCCTTCGACGGCGCGGCCGACGGCTGCGCCGCCCCCGGCGAGGGCAGCGCCGCGGGCGCGGACGGCTGGGCCGCCGGAGCCTGCGGCCGGGAGTAGTCCGGCACGTTGATGCCCGCCCGGGGAGTCGGCTCGAACCGCGTCCAGCCCACGCCCTCGAAGTACAGCTCCGGCCAGGCGTGCGCGTCGCGCATCGACACGTTGACGCTGCCGTCGGGCTGCTTCTCGCCCGGGGTGAAGCCCACGGCCACCCGCGCCGGGATGCCCAGCGAACGGGACATCGCCGCCATCGAGAACGCGAAGTGGACGCAGAAGCCCTCCTTGTCGGCGAGGAAACGGGCGACCGCCTGCGGCCCCGTGCCCGAGGCCGTCTTCGTGTTGTAGCGGAACCCGCCGTTCACGGCGAAGAAGTCCTGGAGCTTCACGGCCCGCGTGTAGTCGTCCTTCGCCCCCTGGGTCACCTGCCGGGCCGTGTCCGAGACCACCTGCGGCAGGTTCTCCGGCACCTTCGTGTACTCGGCGCGGACCGCCGGATCCGGCAGCGGCGCCGACCGCAGCTGCTGCGCCGTCGGCTTCAGCAGCAGGCTCCGTACGGAGTACTGCGCGCCCTGCACGTTCTGGAACCTGTCCTTGGCCAGCTGGTCCCCGACCAGGGTCCGCCCGGCCGGCTCGAACCGCCACCTCCCCTTGATGTCGATGGAGGTCGCCGGGTACGGCATGGGCAGGTAGCGCTGGGTGTAGTTGTCCGCCGCCGACACGTTCGTCTGCACCTCGGCCGCGCCCTGGCGGACGGTCCCGCTGAGCCCCGGCGGACTCGGCAGCTGCGGCGGGACGTCGGTCAGGGCCCGCCCGGAGGCCTCCCACTTGATCCCGTTGAACTCGTCCAGCGCCAGGATCCGCAGGTACTGCTCACCCTGCTGCGGACTGTCCGTCCGGTACTTGAGCACCACCCGGTTGTCCTGTGCGTTCAGGTTGCTCTGCAGGGAGACCAGCGGGTTCACCGCCGAGATCGTCCCGCCCACGCCCCCCTCGGAGGCCTCGCCGTCGCCCGGCCCGCCCAGCAGGCCGCCGCCGAGCGCGGGCAGCGCCGCCGGCACCGCCAGCGCCAGGCCCAGGGCCATCGCGCCGATCCGCCGGCCGGTCCGCACCGGGGCCGTGAGCCGGCCCTCCTTGCCGCCGCCCAGGCCCGAGGCGGACGAGACCCGCTCGCGCGGGGCCGCGCCGAAGACCCGGCCCCACTGCGCCAGCCGGTCCCGGCTCTCGGCCAGCAGCAGCATCAGGTAGCCGCAGCCCGCCAGCAGGAAGGAGAACCAGGAGGCCTCCCCGCCGCCCGACAGGCCGGCGGCCACCGAGTACAGCGCCAGCAGCGGCAGCCCCGCCGCGGCGGCCGTCCGCAGGGTCACAGCCAGGGCGTCCACCAGCAGCCCGATCAGCAGCACCCCGGACACCAGCAGCAGCCGGATGCCGTCCGTCAGCGGGGCCGGGATCGCGAACTCGCCCACGTCCTGCACGCCCCGCTGGAACAGCGCGCCGAAGTCCGTCACCAGGTAGGCCAGCGGCCCGTTCCCGGTCGACTCGCCCTTCCCCGCGAAGAGGACCGCGAGGATCAGCAGCGACACCAGCAGCTGCGCGGCCACGGTCAGCGACCGCGCCAGCGGCACCCGCCGGGCGCCGGCCCCCACCGCGCTCTGCACGCCCAGCAGCAGCGCCGCCTGGAGCAGCCAGCCGGCCGATTCGACCAGCGGGACCATCGACCACGCGGTGAACAGCGTCGCCAGCGCCGCGAACAGCGTCACTCTCGCGCGCCCGCTCATACCCGGCCTCCAGGGGTTCCCGTACCGAAAGCGGTGGCACCGGCATGGCGCCACAGCTCGCCGAAGGCGACCCCGGGCGGGGCGGCGAGCGCCGTCCAGCCCGCGTCGCGCAGGCTCCGCAGCCGCTGCTCCACCGGCGGCAGGGCGCGGTCCCGCGCGGGCTGCCCGGCCCAGGTCGCGGAGTCCAGTACGAAGGCCACCGCACCCCCGGTGCGCTGGCGCATCCTGGCCGCCAGCTCGGTCTGTACGTCGTCCAGGTCGCCGAAGAAGGCGATGAGGAGCCCGTCACCGCCGGCTTCGCCGAAACCGCCGCCGCCACCGCCGCGCACCGCGTCGTAGGCCCGGGAGAGCCCGGCGCCGTCCGAGTGCCCGACGACCGCGAGGGTGTCCATCATCAGCCCGGCGGCCTCCGCGGACTCGTGCCCGCCGGAGGAGAAGCCGCCACCGCCCAGACCGGGCACGCAGTCCCCGGTGTCGGTGAGCAGCCGGACCGCGTAGCCCTGCTCCAGCAGGTGGACCAGGCTCGAGGCGGCCGCGGAGACGGCCCACTCGAAGGCGGAGTCGGGACCGGCGCCCTCGAAGGCCACCTGCCGGGTGTCGAGCAGGACGGTGGCCCGGCTGCGCTGCGGCTGCTCCTCGCGGCGGACCATCAGCTCGCCGTAGCGGGCGGTGGAGCGCCAGTGCACCCGGCGCAGGTCGTCGCCGCGCCGGTAGCCGCGCGGGATCACGTCGTCGTCGCCGGCCAGCGCCAGCGAGCGGCGGGAGCCGTCGCCGTAGCCGGAGGACTCGCCGGAGAGGCGCACCGGCGGCAGGGGCTCGGTGCGCGGGATGACGGTGAGGGTGTCGAAGGTGCTGAACGAGCGGGTCAGCTCGACCAGCCCGAAGGGGTCGGTCAGCCGCAGCTGGAGCGGGCCCAGCGGGTAGCGGCCGCGCAGGTCGGAGCGGACCCGGTAGGACACCTCGCGGCGGCCGCCGGGCTCGACCCGGTCCAGGACGAAGCGCGGGCGCGGGCCCAGGACGTACGGCACCCGGTCCTGGAGCATCAGCAGGCCGGTGGGCAGCCGGGACGGGTTGTCCATGCGCAGCTGCACCCGGGCCTCGGCGCCCGCCGGGACCCGTCCGGGGGTCAGCCGGCGGCTGCCGGAGACCCGGTAGCGGGTGCGGTGCAGGGCGTAGACGCACAGCAGCGGCAGCAGGGCGAGCAGCAGTCCGACCCGCAGCAGCGCGCCCTGGCCCAGTACGTACGCGCACGCGGCCGCGGCGATCCCGGCCGCCAGGAAGGAGCGGCCGCGGGTGGTCAGGCCGGAGAGCGACGCGCGCAGTCCGCCGCCCTGGCCGCGATCGTCCTGCCCGCCGGCGCCGCCCGGGGCACCGGCGCTCATCAGAAGCCCCGGATGCCCGCGCCGGGCGGCATTTCGCCGCGGGCGTGTGCGGCCGGGACGGGGGTGCGCTGGAGGATCTCCCCGACGACCTGCTCGGCGGTGCGCCGGTTCAGCTGGGCCTGGGCGGTGGGCAGCAGCCGGTGCGCGAGGACGGGGCCGGCCAGCGCCTGGACGTCGTCGGGCAGGACGTAGTCCCGGCCGGCCAGCGCGGCGGAGGCCTTCACGGCGCGCAGCAGGTGCAGGGTGGCCCGGGGCGAGGCGCCCAGGCGCAGGTCGGGGTGGGTGCGGGTGGCGGAGACCAGGTCGACGACGTAGCGCCGGACGGGCTCGGCCACGTAGACCTCGCGGACCGCCTCGATGAGCTTGACGATCTCGTGGGCGTGCGCGACGGCCGTCAGGTCGTCGAGCGGGGAGAGCCCGCCGTGCACGTCGAGCATCTGGAGCTCGGCCTCGGGGCTGGGGTAGCCCACGGAGACCCGCGCCATGAAGCGGTCGCGCTGGGCCTCGGGCAGCGGGTAGGTGCCCTCCATCTCCACCGGGTTCTGGGTGGCGACGACCATGAAGGGGCTCGGCAGCGTGTACGTCGTCCCGTCGATGGTGACCTGGCGCTCCTCCATCGACTCGAGCAGCGCGGACTGCGTCTTCGGCGAGGCGCGGTTGATCTCGTCGCCGATGACGATCTGCGCGAAGATCGCGCCCGGCTTGAACTCGAACTCGCGGCGCTGCTGGTCATAGATGCTGACGCCGGTGATGTCGGAGGGCAGCAGGTCCGGCGTGAACTGGATGCGCTGCACCGAGCAGTCGATGGACTTCGCGAGGGTCTTGGCGAGCATGGTCTTGCCGACGCCCGGGACGTCCTCGATCAGCAGGTGCCCCTCGGCGAGCAGCACGGTCAGCGCGAGGCGCACGACCTCGGGCTTGCCCTCGATCACGCTCTCGACGGAGTGGCGCACCCGCTCCGCCGTGCTCGTCAGATCCGCGAGGCTCGCTCGGTCGTCATACGTCGTCACCTGGTACTCCTCGGCCCATTTCCAGGGCCGACGCCCTTGGCGCATGACCGGCCCACCCCAAACACGGACACCGGACCCGGGGGGTCCCGGGGGGCGTCTCCCCGCATTGTTGACGGCGTTACGGCCTTGTGTCACTCAAGAGCTGGGATCGATCTCCCGCAGGAGGCCCGTGTGCACATCGAAGACGAAGCCTCGCACATCGTCCTTGTGGGGCAGGAACGGGTTGGTGCGGACCCGCTGCATGGACTGGCGGACGTCCTGGTCCACGTCCCGGAAGGCCTCGACGGCCCAGGCGGGGCGCTGGCCGACCTCGTCCTCCAGCTCGTGCCGGAAGTCCTCGGTCAGGCTTTCGAGACCGCATCCGGTGTGGTGGATGAGTATGACCGTGCGGGTGCCGAGGGCCCGCTGGCTGATGGTGAGGGAGCGGATGGTGTCGTCGGTGACCACGCCGCCCGCGTTGCGGATGGTGTGGCAGTCGCCGAGCTCCAGGCCGAGGGCGGCGTGCAGGTCGAGGCGGGCGTCCATACAGGCCACGACGGCCACGTGGAGGACGGGCCGGGCGTCCATGCCGGGATCGGCGAATTTCGCGGCGTACCGCCGGTTCGCCTCGACCAGTCGATCGGTGACGGAGCCGGCGCCGGCCGCCAGGGGCGCGGAGTCGGCGGGCAGGGGTACGGAAGTCGTCATGGATACGACGGTAGTGGTCACAGGCCGTACGGGCATCGAGTGAGGGTGGACAAAGAAGGTCAACAAGCCTTGTTGTGAGCTAACCCACAGGGGTGAGGAGGAGGCGGCCGTCCGGGTGATTCGCGGCATTTGCGGGTTCACTGGCAGCCGCCCGCACGCCGCGCGGGGCGGTTCGTTGACCGCGGCGACCGTTGCACTAAAGTGACGCGAACCGGCCGGAGCCCGGCCCTGACCGGCCGCCCGGCCCCTTGGTAACACTCCGCGTGCGCGGCGCGGCGTATGCCGGCCGCGCCGTTATCTGAGAGGGCGCTTTGACTAGCGAGTCCCGACATGTCCCGGTGATGCTCCAGCGGTGCCTGGACCTGTTGGCCCCGGCGCTGGAGAGGCCGGGGGCCGTCGTCGTCGACTGCACCCTCGGCCTCGGAGGCCACAGCGAGGCCCTGCTGACCCGGTTCCCCGAGGTGCACCTGATCGGCCTCGACCGCGACAAGGAGGCCCTGCGGCTCTCCGGCGAGCGGCTCGCACCCTTCGGCGACCGGGCCACCCTCGTCCACGCGATCTACGCCGACCTCGCCGAGGTCCTCGACGGCCTGGGCATCCCGGCGGTCCAGGGCATCCTCTTCGACCTGGGCGTCTCCTCGATGCAGCTGGACGAGGCCGACCGCGGGTTCGCGTACGCGCAGGACGCGCCGCTGGACATGCGGATGGACCAGACCACGGGCATCAGCGCCGCCGAGGTGCTCAACACCTACCCGCCGGGCGAGCTCGTACGGATCCTGCGCCAGTACGGCGAGGAGAAGCAGGCCAAGCGGATCGTCTCCGCGATCGTCAGGGAGCGGGAGAAGGAGCCCTTCACCAACAGCGCCCGGCTGGTCGAACTGATCCGCGACGCCCTGCCGCAGGCCGCCAAGCGGACCGGCGGCAACCCCGCCAAACGGACCTTCCAGGCGCTGCGCATCGAGGTCAACGGGGAGCTGTCGGGGCTGGAGAAGGCCATTCCGGCGGCGGTGGACCGGATTGCGGTCGGCGGCCGGATCGCCGTGCTCTCGTACCACTCGCTGGAGGACCGGCTCGTGAAGCAGGTCTTCGCGGCGGGCGCGGCCTCGACGGCACCGCCGGGGCTGCCGGTCGTCCCGGAGAAGTACCAGCCGAAGCTGAAGCTGCTGACGCGCGGCGCGGAGCTGCCGACCGAGGAGGAGATCGCCGAGAACCGGCGGGCCGCCCCGGCGAGGTTCCGCGGAGTCGAACGCATCCGGGAGGCGCGGCTGTGACCAAGGCCGGGAAGGCCGTCACCCGCCTCGGCCGGGCGATCGGCGGGCGGCCCCTCCGCCCCCGCCCCCGGCCGCGGCCGCGCCCCGGTGGTCAGGCGGCCCGGATGCCGTTCGTCCTGCTCGTGGTGGCGCTGCTCGCCGGCGGGCTGATCAGCCTGCTGCTGCTGAACTCGGCGCTGAACGAGGGCTCCTTCCAGCTGAGCAGGCTGAAGAAGGAGACCACCGCGCTCACGGACGAGGAGCAGGCGCTGCAGCGGGACGTGGACGGGTACTCGGCGCCGGACGCGCTGCAGCGGCGGGCGCAGGAGCTCGGGATGGTTCCGGGCGGCAGCCCGGTGTTCATCGGCCCGGACGGCAAGGTCGCCGGCGCACCGGCCGCCGCCGAACCGCCGCCCGCGCCGTCGCCTCCGCCGTCCGCGGCCCCGGCGTCCTCGCCGTCCCCGGCCTCCCCGGTCCCTCCGGCCTCCCCGGCCTCCCCGGCCGCCACGCCGGCCCCGGGGGGCGCCTCCCAGTCCCAGCTCCCGCAGCAGCCCACCCCCAACCCAGGCAGGTGACGTCGTGACGCCGATGGCAGGCGGTTCCGCGGTGCCGTTGCGCAGCCCTGCGGGGCCTTTCCCCCGTTCCCCGGGCTCCGCCCGAACCCGCGCCTCAATCGCCGGCGAGGCCCAAGCCCCGGGGCTCCGCCCCGTACCCCGCGCCTCAATCGCCGGCGAGGCTGAAGGACCGGGGCTCGGCCCTGTGCCCCGCGCCTCAATCGCCGGCGAGGCTCAAGAGCCGGGGCTCCGGCCCGTGCTTGGCGCCTCAATCGCCGGCGGGGCTCAAGGACCGGGGCTCCGCCCGGTGCCTGGCGCCTCAATCGCCGGCGGGGTTGGAGGGCCGGGGCTCGGCCCTGTGCCTGGCGCCTCAATCGCCGGCGGGGCTGAAGGGCCGGGGCTCGGCCCTGTGCCCCGCGCCTCAATCGCCGGCGAGGCTCAAGAGCCGGGGCTCCGGCCCGTGCTTGGCGCCTCAATCGCCGGCGGGGCTCAAGGACCGGGGCTCCGGCCCGTGCCTGGCGCCTCAATCGCCGGCGGGGCTGAAGGGCCGGGGCTCGGCCCTGTGCCCCGCGCCTCAAACGCCGGCGAGACTGAAGGACCGGGGCTCCGGCCCGTGCCTGGCGCTTCAATCGCCGGCGAGGCTGAAGGGTCGGAGCTCCGGCCCGTGCCTGGCGCTTCAA
Source organism: Streptomyces sp. NPDC046303 (assembly GCF_055588085.1). Taxonomy (NCBI): domain Bacteria; kingdom Bacillati; phylum Actinomycetota; class Actinomycetes; order Kitasatosporales; family Streptomycetaceae; genus Streptomyces; species Streptomyces sp. NPDC046303. The sequence goes on along the minus strand of NZ_JBVJFA010000011.1, from coordinate 23,965 downwards.
TCGCCGGCGGGGTTGGAGGACCGGGGCTCGGCCCCGTGCCCCGCGCCTCCATCGCCGGCGAGGCTGAAGGGCCGCGGCTCCGCCCTGTGCCCCGCGCCTCAATCGCCGGCGAGGCTGAAGGGCCGGGGCTCCGCCTGGTGCCCCGCGCCTCAATCGTCGGCGGGGCTGGAGGGCCGGGGCTCCGCCCGGTGCTCGGCGTCTCAAGTGCCGGTGGGGGCGGATTGTGGCTGAGCAGCTCTGCTCGCAGGGGCCGGGCGATTACAGCCCCGCCGGCGTTTGAGGCGCGGGGTCTGGGGCGGAGCCCCAGGAAGGTGTGCCGTACAGGCGGGTTCGCGGCGGTGGCCCGGTGAGGCCGCAGGAGCCGCGGCGGCGGGTGCCCGGACCCGGCAGGCCCCGCGCCGGAGCCACCGCACGCCCGGCGGCCTCCCGGCCCGCGACCCGGCGCCCCGCCCCGCAGCGCAGGCCGCACACCATCCGGCTCGGCAGCCCCCGCCCCCGCCTGCGCCTCGTCAGCGTCGGCCTCACCCTGGTCATGCTGGCCTTCGTCGTCCGCCTGCTCCAGGTGCAGGCCGTCGACGCCCGGGCCTTCTCCGCCGAGGCGTCCAAGAACCGCTACACCAGCGTCAAGCTGGCCGCCGAGCGCGGGGAGATCACCGACCGCAAGGGCGTGGCCCTCGCCACCAGCGTCGACGCGTACGACATCACCGCCGACCCGAAGATGTTCACCCCGCAGGACAGCAAGGCCCCCGACGCCCCCGAGCAGGCCGCGGCCCTCCTCGCGCCCATCCTCGGCAAGGACGTCAAGGAGATCACCGGCCGGCTGAAGACCAAGAACACCCGCTACGTCGTCCTCGCCCAGCGCCAGACCCCCCAGGTCTGGAACCAGATCAAGGACCTCAAGCGAGTCTTCGCGGAGAAGGCGGCGGCCGACAAGAAGAACAACGGCCCCGGCGCCAACGTCCTGGCCGGGGTGTTCCACGAGAACAGCAGCAAGCGCGTGTACCCGGGCGGCGACCTCGCCGCCGGGATACTGGGCTACGTCAACGCCGAGGGCAAGGGCGCCGGCGGCCTGGAGTCCTCCCTGGACAAGAAGCTGTCCGGCAAGGACGGCGAGGTCACCTACGCCCAGTCCGGCGGCCGCAAGGTCCCCACCGCCGGCTCCAGCGAGAAGCCCGCCGTGCCCGGCGAGGACATCGAGCTGACGATCGACCGCGACATCCAGTGGGCGGCGCAGAGCGCCATCGCCGAGCAGGTCCAGAAGTCCGAGGCCGACCGCGGCTACGTCATCGTCCAGGACACCCGCACCGGCGAGATCCTCGCCATGGCCAACGCCCCCGGCTTCGACCCCAACGACCTGACCCGGGCCCGCTCCGCCGCCATGGGCAACGCCGCACTCCAGGACGTGTACGAGCCCGGCTCCACCGCCAAGGTGATGTCGATGGCCGCCGTACTGGAGGAGAAGAAGGCCACCCCGGAGACCCACGTCGAGGTCCCCAACCGGCTGCACCGCGGCGACCGGCTGTTCAAGGACGACATCGACCACCCGACCTGGTACCTGACCCTCAACGGGGTCCTCGCCAAGTCCTCCAACATCGGCACCATCCTGGCCACCGGCCAGCTCGGTGCCACCCAGTCCGAGGCCAACAAGGTCCTGCACTCCTACCTGACCAAGTTCGGGATGGGGCAGCCCACGGGGCTGAACTACCCCGGCGAGTCCCGCGGCATCCTCGCCGCGCCCGAGGACTGGTCCACCTCCCAGCAGTACACGATTCCTTTCGGCCAGGGCCTGTCCCTCAACGCCATGCAGGCGGCCTCCGTGTACTCGACCATCGCCAACGGCGGGGTCCGCATCGAGCCGACGCTGGTCCGCGGCACCAAGGGCCCCGACGGCCGCTTCACCCCGGCCCCGGCGCCCGAACGCAGCCGCGTGGTCAGCCCCGAGACCGCGAAGACCCTCGCCGAGATGCTCGAATCGGTGGTCGACGACCAGGAGGGCACCGGCACCAAGGCCCGCATCCCCGGCTACCGCGTCGGCGGCAAGACCGGCACCTCCAACCGGGTGGATCCGGCCACCGGCCGCTACAAGGGCTACACCGCCTCCTTCGCCGGTTTCGCACCCGCCGACAACCCGCGCATCACCGTGTACTGCGCCATCCAGAACCCCACGAAGGGCAGCTACTTCGGCGGCCAGATCTGCGGCCCCATCTACAAGAAGGTCATGGAGTTCGCCCTGAAGACCCTCCAGGTCGCGCCCACCGGCACCGCCCCCGCAGGGCTCCCGGTCACCTTCGAACCGGGCCCGCAGCCCGCCCCGCAGCCCAGTACGCAACCCAGCGCGCAGCCGAGTACGCAGCCCCGTCCGCAGCCCGGCCAGTGACACCAGCACCCGGCCGGCCCGCCAGAAACGCGTGAGGCACCATCAGTGACAACGATCACCCCGAAACCCGGGAACCAGTCGCCCGGCGACGCCGAGGCCGGGCCCTCGCTTCGCGGCCGCCCCGCCGCGCCCGGTACGCTCACCGCCGTGCCCCACGCTGATCAGCCCAGAACCACCCAGAAAGACGCCCCGGCAGCGCCGCCGGGAGCGCCCCGGCCCGTGTCCGCCCGCCCGACCCCCCTGGGCGAGCTGGCCACCCTGCTGGGCATCCGAGCGCCAGGCGCGGCGCAGATCACCGGCATCACGCACGACTCCCGTGCGGTGCGCCCCGGAGACCTGTACGCGGCCCTGGCGGGAGCCAGGACGCACGGCGCCGACTTCGCCGCCCAGGCGGCCGGCCTCGGCGCGGCCGCCGTGCTGACCGACCCCGCGGGCGCCGAGCGCGCCGCCGCGACCGGCCTGCCGGTCCTGACCGTGGACGACCCGCGCGGCCGGATGGGCGAACTCGCCGCCGCGATCTACGGGCGCCCCGGCGAGGGCCTGCTCCAGATCGGCATCACCGGCACCTCCGGCAAGACCACCACGGCGTACCTCGTCGAAGGCGGCCTGCGCGCGGCGGGCCGCAGCACCGGGCTCGTCGGCACCGTCGAGATGCGCATCGGCGACGAGCGCATCAAGTCCGAGCGGACCACCCCCGAGGCCACCGACCTCCAGGCCCTCTTCGCGGTCATGCGCGAACGCGGGGTCGAGGCCGTGGCCATGGAGGTCTCCAGCCACGCCCTGGTGCTCGGCCGCGTCGACGGCTGCGTCTTCGACGTCGCCGTCTTCAACAACCTGAGCCCGGAACACATGGAGTTCCACTCCGACATGGACGACTACTTCCAGGCGAAGGCGGGGCTCTTCACGCCCCGCCGCGCCCGCCTGGGCGTGGTCAACTTCGACGACGAGTACGGCCGCCGCCTGGCCAAGGAGGCGACCGTCCCGGTCGTCACCTTCTCCGCCGCGGGCGACCCGGCCGCCGACTGGCGCGCCGAGGACGTCGTCTTCAGACCGGCGAGCTCCACCCTGACCCTGCTCGGCCCCGAAGGACAGCGCGTACGGGCCGCCGCGCCGCTGCCCGGCCCGTTCAACGTGGCCAACACCGTCGCCGCCATCGTCACCCTCGCCGCCGCCGGCCTCGACCCGCAGACCGCCGCCGACGGCGTCGCCGCGGTCCCCGGGGTCCCCGGCCGGCTGGAGCGGGTGGACGCGGGGCAGCCGTACCTGGCCGTCGTCGACTACGCGCACAAGACGGACGCCGTCGAATCGGTCCTGCGCGCGCTGCGCGAGGTCACCGAGGGCAAGCTGCACATCGTGCTCGGCTGCGGCGGCGACCGCGACACCACCAAGCGCGGCCCGATGGGCGCCGCCGCCGCCCGGTACGCCGACGTGGCCGTCCTGACCTCCGACAACCCCCGCTCCGAGGACCCCCTCGCGATCCTCGCCGCGATGTTCGAAGGCGCCGTGTCCGTGCCGCCCGCCGAGCGGGGCGCCGTCCTCGTCGACGCCGACCGGGCCGCGGCCATCGCCGCCGCCGTCGCGCGCGCCCGGCCCGGCGACACCGTGCTGGTGGCCGGCAAGGGCCACGAGCAGGGCCAGGACACCGGGGGCGTCGTACGCCCCTTCGACGACCGCCAGGTGCTCCGCGCGGCCATCGAGACCCAGCAGAGCAATGCCCGACAGGCCGAGGAGAACCAGTGATCGCCCTCTCCCTCGCCGAGATCGCCGACATCACCGGCGGGCGGCCCCACGACATACCGGATCCGTCCGTGCGGGTCAGCGGTCCCGTCGTCATCGACTCCCGCCAGGTGGAGGCCGGCAGCCTGTTCGCCGCCTTCGAGGGCGAACACGTCGACGGCCACCACTACGCGGAACGCGCCGTCGCCGCCGGTGCCGCGGCCGTCCTCGCGGCCCGGCCGGTGGGCGTGCCCGCCATCGTCGTCCCCGACGTGGAGAAGGCGCTCGGCGCCCTCGCCCGGGCCGTCGTGGAGCGCCTCGGCACCGATGTGGTGGCCCTGACCGGCTCGGCCGGCAAGACCTCCACCAAGGACCTCATCGCGCAGGTGCTCCAGGCCCACGCACCCACCGTGTGGACCCCGGGCTCCCTCAACAACGAGATCGGCCTGCCGCTCACCGCGCTGAAGGCCACGGAGGAAACCCGGCACCTGGTACTGGAGATGGGGGCCCGCGGGATCGGCCACATCGCGTACCTCACCGGCCTGACCCCGCCGCGCATCGGCCTCGTCCTCAACGTCGGAACCGCCCACATCGGCGAGTTCGGCGGCCGCGAGCAGATCGCCCGGGCCAAGGGAGAACTGGTCGAGGCGCTGCCGGCCGAGGCGGAGGGCGGGATCGCCGTCCTCAACGCCGACGATCCGCTGGTGCGCGCCATGTCCGCCCGCACGAAGGCCCGTACGGTCCTCTTCGGCGAGGCCGAAGACGCCGAGATCCGGGCCACCGCGGTACGGATGACCCCCGGGGGACAGCCCGCCTTCACACTCCACACACCGACCGGGTGCAGTGATGTGACCTTGCGGCTGTACGGTGAGCACCACGTGTCGAACGCGCTCGCCGCGGCCGCCGTGGCCCATGTACTGGGCATGTCCGTCGAGGAGATCGCCACCGCGCTCTCCGGGGCGGGCACCTTGTCCCGGTGGCGGATGGAGGTCACCGAGCGGGCCGACGGCGTGACGATCGTCAACGACGCCTACAACGCGAACCCGGAGTCCATGCGGGCCGCCCTGCGCGCGCTTGCCGCGATGGGCGGCGCCGCCAGGGCGAACGGGGGACGCACGTGGGCGGTGCTCGGCCCCATGGCCGAACTCGGTGACGCATCACTGGCCGAGCACGACGCGGTGGGACGGCTTGCCGTCCGGCTCAACGTGAGCAAGCTCGTCGCAGTCGGGGGCAGGGAAGCGTCCTGGCTGCAACTGGGCGCATATAACGAGGGTTCGTGGGGTGAGGAGTCGGTGCTCGTGTCCGACGCGCAGGCGGCGGTCGACCTGTTGCGCAGTGAACTGCGCCCGGGAGACGTCGTGCTGGTGAAGGCTTCCAGGTCGATCGGTCTGGAGCGGGTCGCGCTGGCGCTGCTGGAGCGCGAGGGCGAGGGCGCCGACCGATGAGGCAGATCCTGTTCGCCGGCGTCATCGGCCTGTTCCTGACGCTCATCGGTACTCCGCTGCTGATCAAGCTCCTGGCCCGCAAGGGCTACGGCCAGTTCATCCGCGACGACGGCCCCCGCGGCCATGCCGGGAAGAAGGGCACGCCCACCATGGGCGGCATCTCCTTCATCCTGGCCACGCTCATCGCGTACGCCCTGACGAAGGTCATCACGTCCAGCGAGCCGACCTTCTCGGGTCTGCTCGTGCTGTTCCTGATGGCCGGCATGGGCCTGGTCGGCTACCTCGACGACTACATCAAGATCGTCAAGCGCCGCTCGCTGGGTCTCCGGGCCAAGGCGAAGATGTCCGGCCAGCTGATCGTCGGCATCGCCTTCGCCGTGCTCGCGCTCCAGTTCAAGGACTCGCGCGGGCTGGCTCCGGCCTCCACCAGGCTGTCGTTCGTCACGGACTTCGGCTGGTCGATCGGCCCGGTGCTGTTCGTCGTCTGGGCGCTGTTCATGATCCTGGCGATGTCCAACGGCGTGAACCTGACCGACGGTCTGGACGGTCTGGCCACCGGCGCCGCGGTGATGGTCTTCGGCGCCTACACCTTCATCGGCGTGTGGCAGTACCAGGAGTCCTGCGTGAACGCGCAGACCCTGACCAACCCGGGCGCCTGCTTCGAGGTGCGCGACCCGCTGGACCTCGCGGTCGTCGCCTCCGCCCTGATGGGAGCCTGCTTCGGCTTCCTGTGGTGGAACACCTCGCCGGCCAAGATCTTCATGGGTGACACCGGTTCGCTGGCACTGGGCGGCGCGCTCGCCGGCCTGGCGATCTGCTCCCGCACGGAGTTCCTGATCGCCCTGCTCGGCGGCCTCTTCGTCCTCATCACCATGTCGGTCGTCATCCAGGTCGGCTCCTTCAAGCTGACCGGGAAGCGCGTCTTCCGGATGGCCCCGCTGCAGCACCACTTCGAACTCAAGGGCTGGTCCGAAGTCCTTGTCGTGGTCCGCTTCTGGATCATCCAGGGCATGTGCGTGATCGTGGGTCTCGGTCTCTTCTACGCGGGATGGGCAGCCGACAAGTGAGCTCCTGGCAGGGCAAGCACATCACCGTCGCCGGCCTCGGCGTGAGCGGCATCAGCGCCGCCCGCGCCCTGGCCGGCCTCGGCGCGGTCGTGACCGTCGTCGACGGGGGCGACAGCGAGGGCCACCGGGCCCGCGCGGCCGAACTGGCCGAACGGGGGGTGTCCGTACGCCTCGGCGACGCGCAGACCCTCCCCGAGGGCACCGAGCTGATCGTCACCTCGCCCGGCTGGAAGCCCGACAGCCCGCTCTTCGCGGCCGCCGCGGAGGCCGGCGTCGAGGTCGTCGGGGACGTGGAGATCGCCTGGCAGCTGCGCGGCGCGGACGCCGCACCCTGGCTGGCCATCACCGGGACCAACGGCAAGACCACCACCACGCAGATGCTGGCGTCGATCCTCAAGGCCGCCGGCCTGCGGACCGCGGCCGTCGGCAACATCGGCACCCCCATCATCGACGTGGTGCTCGGCGAGCAGCAGTACGACGTGCTCGCCGTCGAACTCTCCAGCTACCAGCTGCACTGGGCGCCCTCGCTGCGCGCCCACTCGGCGGCCGTGCTCAACCTGGCCCCCGACCACCTCGACTGGCACGGCTCCATGGAGGCGTACGCCGCCGACAAGGGCCGCATCTACGAGGGCAACACGGTGGCCTGCGTCTACAACGTCGCCGACCCGGCCACCGAGAAGCTCGTCGAGAACGCGGACGTCGAAGAGGGCTGCCGGGCGATCGGCTTCACCCTCGGCGCCCCCGGGCCCTCCATGCTCGGCGTCGTCGACGGCATCCTCGTGGACCGCGCCTTCGTGCAGGACCGGCAGAAGAACGCCCAGGAGCTCGCGCACGTCGAGGACGTGACCCCGCCGGCCCCGCACAACATCGCCAACGCGCTCGCCGCGGCGGCCCTGGCCCGCGCCTTCGGCGTGGAGCCGCGGGCGGTCCGCGACGGGCTGCGCGACTTCCGCCCCGACGCCCACCGGGTCGCGCACGTGGCCGACGTCGGCGGGGTCGTCTACGTCGACGACTCCAAGGCCACCAACACGCACGCGGCCGAGGCCTCGCTGGCCGCCTTCGACACGGTCGTGTGGATCGCCGGCGGCCTCGCCAAGGGCGCGACCTTCGACGAACTGGTCCAGAAGTCCGCGAAGCGGCTGCGCGGCGTGGTGCTGATGGGTGCCGACCGGGCGCTGATCGCCGAGGCGCTGGCGCGACACGCCCCCGAGGTCCCGGTCGTCGACCTCGAGCGGACCGACACTGGGGCGATGCTCGCAGCGGTCCGGGAAGCGGCCCGGCTCGCCGAGCCCGGCGACACGGTCCTGCTGGCGCCTGCCTGCGCCTCGATGGACATGTTCGCGAACTACAACAAGCGTGGGGACGCATTCGCCGACGCGGTGCGCGAACTGGCCGCCGACAGCGGTGCGGACACGGCGCAGGCCTAGGTCCCGGGACGGGTTCCCTCCCTCCGGCCGGCCGGCGGCTCGCCTCGTACGAGTGGAGGGGAAGATCACAGATGCCGGCCAAGCAGATGCTGCCGGGGCGGCGGCCGTCCGCCGTCAAGGCGCAGGGCCGCAAACGCCCCGCGGTGAGCGTGAGGCGGCCCGCCGGGCGCGGGCCGCTGACCCGGCTGAGGCGTACGCAGGAACGGCTGCGCAAGGCCTGGGACCGTCCCCTCACCGCGTATTACCTGATTTTCGGCAGCTCGCTGCTCATCACCGTGCTGGGCCTGGTGATGGTCTACTCGGCCTCCATGATCAAGGCCCTCCAGCTCGGCCTGGGCGACGCCTACTTCTTCAAGAAGCAGTTCCTGGCCGCCCTGATCGGCACCGGACTGCTGCTGGTGGCCTCCCGGATGCCGGTCAAACTGCACCGGGCGCTGTCCTATCCGGTGCTCGCCGGCACCCTGTTCCTGATGGTCCTGGTCCAGGTCCCCGGGATAGGGGTCGCCATCAACGGCAATCAGAATTGGATTTCCCTTGGCGGTCCGTTCATGCTGCAGCCCAGTGAGTTCGGCAAGCTGGCACTGATCCTGTGGGGCGCCGACCTGTTGGCGCGCAAGGGCGACAAGGGGCTGCTCAGCCAGTGGAAGCACCTGCTGGTGCCGCTGGTCCCGGTGGCCTTCCTGCTGCTCGGGCTCATCATGCTGGGCGGGGACATGGGCACCGCGATGATCCTCGGTGCCATCCTGTTCGGCCTGCTCTGGCTGGCGGGTGCCCCGACGCGGCTGTTCGTCGGGGTGCTGGTCTTCGCGGGTGTGATCGTCGCACTGCTGATCAAGACCAGCCCGCACCGGATGGACCGGCTGGAGTGCCTCGGCGCGACCGACCCGGGCAAGAACGACCTCTGCTGGCAGGCCGTCCACGGAATCTACGCCCTGGCCTCGGGCGGATGGTTCGGTTCCGGTTTGGGTGCCAGTGTGGAAAAATGGGGGCAACTACCCGAAGCCCACACCGACTTCATCTTCGCCATCACCGGGGAGGAACTGGGACTGGCGGGGACGCTGTCGGTGCTCGCCCTGTTCGCGGCTCTAGGCTATGCGGGTATCCGCGTGGCCGGACGCACGGAGGACTCCTTCGTACGGTTTGCCGCGGGAGGCGTGACCACCTGGATCACGGCCCAGGCCGTGATCAACATCGGTGCGGTGCTCGGCCTGCTGCCGATCGCCGGAGTCCCGCTCCCGCTGTTCTCCTACGGGGGGTCGGCCCTGCTGCCGACGATGTTCGCGGTCGGACTGCTCATCGCGTTCGCGCGGGAGGAGCCGGCGGCGCGCGCGGCGCTCGCGATGCGACAGCCGAAGACCGGCTGGAGGCGGACCGGGATGAGATGGAAGTCGATGAGACGGCGCGTCAAGAAGCGTCCGTCCGGAGAGCGGTGAATTTCGGTGCATGTCGTACTCGCCGGTGGGGGGACCGCCGGCCACATCGAGCCGGCGCTCGCCCTCGCGGACGCCCTGCGCAGGCAGGACCCTTCAGTGGGCATCACCGCCCTCGGCACCGAGCGCGGACTGGAGACCCGCCTCGTGCCGGAACGCGGTTACGAGCTGGGTCTGATCCCCGCTGTGCCGCTGCCCCGCAAACCCACCCCGGAGCTGATCACCGTCCCGGGGCGGCTGCGCGGCACGATCAAGGCCGCCGAGGAGATCCTGGAGCGCACCAAGGCCGACTGCGTCGTCGGCTTCGGCGGCTACGTGGCCCTGCCCGGCTACCTCGCGGCCAAGCGGCTCGGGGTGCCGATCATCGTCCACGAGGCCAACGCCCGGCCCGGACTGGCCAATAAGATCGGCTCCCGGTACGCGCACGCCGTCGCGGTCTCCACCCCCGACAGCAAACTGCGCGGCGCCCGCTACGTGGGCATCCCGCTGCGGCGCTCCATCTCCACCCTCGACCGGGCCGCCGTCCGCCCCGAGGCGCGCGCCGCCTTCGGCCTGGACCCCAACCTGCCCACGCTGCTGGTCTCCGGCGGCTCGCAGGGCGCCCGGCGCCTCAACGAGACGATCCAGCAGGTCGCTCCGGTCCTCCAGCGCTCCGGGATCCAGATCCTGCACGCCGTCGGCCCGAAGAACGAACTGCCGCGTGTCGACAACATGCCCGGGATGCCGCCCTATGTGCCGGTACCGTACGTGGACCGGATGGATCTCGCGTACGCCGCCGCCGACATGATGCTGTGCCGCGCGGGTGCCATGACCGTCGCCGAACTGTCCGCCGTCGGGCTCCCCGCCGCCTACGTCCCGCTGCCGATCGGCAACGGCGAACAGCGGCTCAACGCCCAGCCGGTGGTCAAGGCCGGCGGCGGCCTGCTCGTGGACGACGCGGAACTGACGCCCGAGTGGGTGCTCGGCCAGGTCGTCCCGGTGCTGTCAGACCCGCACCGCCTGTACGAGATGTCCCGCGCCGCCGGTGAGTTCGGCCGCCGCGACGCCGACGAGCTGCTGGTCGGCATGGTGTACGAGGCGATCGCGGCCCACCGCAACCGCTGAGGCGGGACGCACAGACGCAGGAGGCGCAGGAGTGGCCGGAGCGACGACCGCACAGCGTGGGACCCCGGGCTCCGGCCCGTCCGCCCGGAAGGGCGGCGGCTCTCCCAAGCCGCCCAAAGCCCCCAAGTCGTCGAGGGGATCCGGCCCCCAGGGCCCCGGCGCACGCCTGCGCCGGGGCCCCGTGCTGGCCTCCCTGGCCGCCGCGGTGCTCCTCGTCGCGGGCGCCGCCTGGGTGCTCTACGGCTCCTCCTGGCTCCGCGTGGAGAAGGTCACCGCAACCGGAACCGAGGTGCTCACGCCGGAGCAGGTACTGTCCGCGGCGGCCGTTCCGGTCGGCGCCCCGCTGGTGGGCGTGGACACCGACGAGATCGAGAGCCGCGTGCGAGGGCGGCTGTCCCGCATCGATTCGGTCGATGTGGTGCGGGCCTGGCCGCACGGGATCGGGCTGAAAGTGACGGAACGCAAACCCGTCCTGCTCATCAAAAAGGACGCCAACTTCGTGGAAGTGGACGCTTCGGGTGTGCGATTCGACACGGTTCCGAAAGCACCCGCGGGCGTTCCGGTCCTCGAATTGAACGCGAAGGACTCCCCGAGCGCCCGCCGCTTCGACGAGGAGCGGCTGCTGCACGAGGCCGTTCTCGTCGCCGGCTCCCTCCCGGCGCCGATCGCCGCCGAGACCTTGCAGGTCAAGGTGGGTTCCTACGATTCGGTGGTGCTGGAGCTGTCCCGGGGCCGGACCGTGACGTGGGGGAGCGGTGAACAGAGCGAGGCGAAGGGGCGTGCGCTGACCGCTTTGCTGAAGGCCGCGCCCAAGGCCGCCCACTTCGACGTGAGCGTCCCCACCGCCCCTGCCGCGTCCGGGAGTTGACGTCAGGTCGAACAGCGACGCACCCTGGTTGGCCAGCGATACGGGTGATCACATAGGGTGAAAAGAAAAACGGGAGGTTCGGCGTGTTCGTTGAACACGCGCTACTTGTCGACTTAGTGTCCTGTTCGGAAGAGTCCAGAGAACAGACACACCCCTAACCCTAAACTTCAGGGTGAGGGTTCGGGTCGGCGCGTTCGGACCGCCCCATTTCGGCATCAGTCGTCGCACCGCAGGCCCGCGAGGCGGCGACACGTAACTCGAGGCGAGAGGCCTTCGACGTGGCAGCACCGCAGAACTACCTCGCAGTCATCAAGGTCATCGGTGTCGGCGGCGGTGGTGTCAATGCCATCAACCGAATGATCGAGGTCGGTCTCAAGGGCGTCGAGTTCATCGCCATCAACACGGACGCCCAAGCGCTGTTGATGAGCGACGCCGACGTCAAGCTCGACGTCGGCCGCGAACTCACCCGGGGCCTCGGCGCCGGCGCCAACCCGGCCGTCGGCCGCAAGGCGGCAGAGGACCACCGCGAGGAGATCGAGGAGGTCCTCAAGGGGGCCGACATGGTCTTCGTCACCGCCGGCGAGGGCGGCGGCACCGGCACGGGCGGCGCGCCCGTGGTCGCCAACATCGCGCGCTCCCTGGGCGCCCTGACGATCGGTGTGGTCACCCGGCCGTTCACCTTCGAGGGCCGGCGCCGCGCGAACCAGGCGGAGGACGGCATCGCCGAGCTCCGCGAAGAGGTCGACACCCTCATCGTCATCCCCAACGACCGCCTGCTGTCCATCTCGGACCGCCAGGTCAGCGTGCTCGACGCCTTCAAGTCGGCCGACCAGGTCCTGCTCTCGGGCGTCCAGGGCATCACCGACCTCATCACCACCCCGGGTCTGATCAACCTCGACTTCGCCGACGTCAAGTCCGTGATGTCCGAGGCCGGCTCGGCCCTGATGGGCATCGGCTCGGCCCGCGGCGACGACCGCGCGGTGGCCGCCGCCGAGATGGCGATCTCCTCGCCGCTGCTCGAGGCGTCCATCGACGGCGCCCGCGGCGTGCTGCTCTCCATCTCCGGCGGCTCGGACCTCGGTCTCTTCGAGATCAACGAGGCCGCGCAGCTGGTCAGCGAGGCCGCGCACCCCGAGGCGAACATCATCTTCGGCGCCGTCATCGACGACGCGCTCGGCGACGAGGTACGGGTCACCGTCATCGCGGCCGGGTTCGACGGCGGACAGCCCCCGGCCCGCCGGGACAACGTCATCGGCGCCGCGTCCACCAAGCGCGAAGAGCCGGCCCCGGCCCCGGTCCGCGCCGCCGAGCCGGCCCGCCCGGCCTTCGGCGGACTCGGCACGGTGCCCCCGCGCGAGGACCCGCCGGCCCCGGTCGAGGCGGTCCCGGTCGAGGCCCAGGCCCCGGCGCCGCAGGTCCCGACGGCCCGGCCGTACCAGGACAGCCCGGCCGAGGAACTGGATGTCCCGGACTTCTTGAAGTGACACCGGAGCAGCACCACGTGGGCGGCGCCCACTTCGCCTTCACCGACCGGTGGGGCGGAGTGAGCGCCGTTCCGTACGAAGAGCTCAACCTCGGCGGCGCGGTCGGAGACGACCCGGCCGCCGTTCGCGCGAACCGGGCACGCGCGGCGCGTTCCCTGGGCCTCGACCCGGACCTGGTGGTCTGGATGAACCAGGTGCACGGCCGCGACGTCGCGGTGGTCGACGGACCGTGGCCCTTCGGGGAGGACGTCCCGGCGGTCGACGCGGTGGTCACCGCCCGGCGGGGGCTCGCCCTCGCCGTGCTCACCGCCGACTGCACGCCCGTCCTGCTGGCGGACCCGGTCGCCGGGATCGCCGCGGCCGCCCACGCCGGGCGGCCCGGACTGGTCGCCGGGGTGGTCCCCGCCGCGGTGGAGGCGATGGTCGCCCTCGGTGCCGAGCCCGGGCGGATCGTCGCCCGGACCGGACCCGCGGTGTGCGGCTGCTGCTACGAGGTGCCGGCCGAGATGAGGGACGCGGTGTCCGAGGCGGTACCGGCCGCCCGGGCCGAGACCAGTTGGGGGACTCCGGCCGTGGACGTGGTCGCCGGGGTGCACGCCCAGCTCGCGGAGGCGGGGGTGGCGGACCGGCTCCGATCGGCGGTCTGCACACTGGAGTCGCGGGACCACTTCTCGTACCGCCGCGACCGGGTGACCGGGCGGCTCGCCGGATATGTCTGGTTGGAATAGGAAATGACGGACCGTAAGTCGGAGCTCGCGGAGAACCTGGCGCGGGTGGAGGAACGTATCTCGTCCGCCTGCGCGGCCGCGGGACGCGCGCGGGAAGAGGTGACGCTCATCGTCGTCACCAAGACCTATCCCGCGAGCGACGTACGACTCCTGGCGGAGCTGGGCATCCGTCATGTTGCGGAAAACCGTGACCAGGACGCCGCCCCCAAGGCCGCGGCCTGCACGGATCTGCCGCTCAGCTGGCACTTCGTCGGCCAGTTGCAGACGAACAAAGTCCGTTCCGTGGCGGGATACGCGCATGTGGTGCAGTCGGTCGACCGCCCCCGGCTCGTGACCGCCCTCTCGGCGGCGGCCGAGAACGCGGGCCGCGAACTCGGCTGCCTCGTGCAGATCGCCCTCGACGCCGAGTCGGGCGAGCGGGGATCCCGCGGCGGCGCGGCGCCCGAGCAGCTCCCGGAGTTGGCGGATCTGGTCGCCGGAGCGCCCGGACTGCGGATCGACGGCGTGATGACCGTCGCCCCGCTGGCCGGTCCGTACGCCGGACGCGAACAGGCCGCTTTCGAGCGGCTGGTGGAATTGTCATCCCGCCTGCGCGCGGACCATCCGGCTGCCACGATGGTGTCGGCCGGGATGAGCACGGATCTGGAACAGGCCGTTGTGGCCGGTGCGACACATGTACGCGTCGGCACTGCGGTACTCGGCGCGAGACCCCGGCTCGGGTAACGTCGCCAAGAAAGTCGGACCACAGCAGAAAATATGGTCATTACCGCTGATGGGCGGACAGACCACGTGGATCGCGGGCAGTTGGTGACATTCGTGACACAGCAGCACCTGCGACAGGGCGATCCACCACAGAGCGGAGGACTCGGAGAATGGCCGGCGCGATGCGCAAGATGGCGGTCTACCTCGGCCTCGTGGAGGACGACCGGTACGACAACCCGGGGTACGACCCCGACGACGAGTTCGAGCCCGAGCCGGAACCGGAGCGGGTGCGGGACCGGACCCGGGAGCGAGACCGTCAGCCCGTGCACCAATCGCCCGTAACGGACGAACCGGTACGAGCCGTACAACCCCCGGCGCAGCGGGAACCCATCCCAATTCCGGTGGAAAGCGGACGCCCTGCCCGAATTGCCCCCGTGGCATCCATCACACCTGACCGTACGAACCTGGAGAAGAACGCCCCCGTGATCATGCCCAAGGTCGTCTCCGAGCGGGAGCCGTACCGCATCACGACGCTGCACCCCCGGACCTACAACGAGGCCCGTACCATCGGGGAACACTTCCGTGAGGGCACTCCGGTGATCATGAACCTCACGGAGATGGACGACACCGACGCGAAGCGTCTCGTGGACTTCGCCGCCGGTCTCGTCTTCGGCCTGCACGGCAGTATTGAACGCGTGACACAGAAGGTGTTCCTGCTGTCGCCTGCTAACGTCGATGTCACGGCGGAGGACAAGGCCCGCATCGCGGAGGGCGGGTTCTTCAACCAAAGCTAGACCGATCCGTCAGATACGGGACCGGGAACAGAGCGGGAAACGGGGAGAGGGAAGCGCGGGATGGGCGTCGCACTACAGGTGGTCTACATCGCGCTGATGTGCTTCCTCATCGTGCTGATCTTCCGACTGGTCATGGACTACGTGTTCCAGTTCGCACGTTCATGGACACCCGGCAAGGCGATGGTGGTCGTTCTGGAGGCCACCTACACTCTTACCGACCCACCGCTCAAGCTTCTTCGGCGGTTCATCCCGCCGTTGCGTCTCGGGGGCGTGGCACTCGACCTGTCCTTCTTCGTTCTGATGATCATCGTTTACATCCTCATCAGCTTCGTGAGCACCGCTGCGAGAAGCGTGTGAACGATGAACTTCTCCGCGCGCGCGGGGACAGTCCCGATACGGTCTTGCCGACTGCCGACGACTACGTAGAGGTGAAGAAGACATGCCGCTGACTCCCGAGGACGTGCGGAACAAGCAGTTCACGACCGTCCGCCTCCGAGAAGGCTATGACGAGGACGAGGTCGATGCCTTCCTCGACGAGGTCGAATCCGAGCTGACGCGCCTGCTGCGCGAGAACGAGGACCTGCGCGCCAAGCTGGCCGCCGCCACGCGTGCCGCCGCGCAGAACCAGCAGCAGCAGGGCATGCGCAAGCCGGAACCCCAGGACCAGCGTGGCCCCGGCGCCCCCGTGCCCGCGGCCATATCCGGCCCGCCGCAGCAGCAGATGGGCCCGCCGCAGCTGCCGGGCGGCCAGCCGCAGCTGCCCGCCGGCCCCGGCGGACACGGACCGCAGGGTCCGGGCATGGGCGGCCCCATGCAGCAGCACCCCATGGGCGGACCGCAGGGCATGGGTCAGCAGTCCATGGGCGGCCAGAACCCGCTCGGCCAGCAGATGCAGCCCATGGGCCAGCAGATGCAGCCGATGGGGCAGCAGATGCAGCCCATGGGTCAGCCGATGCACCAGCAGCAGCCGCAGCAGCTGCCGCAGCAGGGTCCCGGTGGCGACAGCGCCGCCCGCGTCCTGTCGCTGGCGCAGCAGACCGCCGACCAGGCGATCGCGGAGGCCCGCTCCGAGGCCAACAAGATCGTCGGCGAGGCCCGTTCGCGCGCCGAGGGCCTGGAGCGGGACGCCCGCGCCAAGGCCGACGCGCTGGAGCGGGACGCGCAGGAGAAGCACCGCGTCGCGATGGGCTCGCTGGAGTCCGCCCGCGCCACGCTGGAGCGCAAGGTCGAGGACCTGCGGGGCTTCGAGCGTGAGTACCGTACGCGCCTGAAGTCCTACCTGGAGTCGCAGCTGCGTCAGCTCGAGACCCAGGCCGACGACTCCCTGGCCCCGCCGCGGAACCCGGCCGGTCCGGCGCTCCCGCCGTCGCCGTCGCCGTCCATGGCTCCGGCCGGTGCGATGGGGCACTCCATGGGTGGTCCCTCGATGGGCGGCCCGTCCCCCATGGGCGGTCCCTCCCCGATGGGCGGCCCGTCGTACGGCGGCCAGCAGCAGATGTCCCCGGCGATGACCCAGCCGATGGCTCCGGTGCGGCCGGCTGCACCGCAGCCCATGCAGCAGGCGCCGTCTCCCATGCGGGGCTTTCTGATCGACGAGGACGACAACTAGGCGGTACGCCTCGCGGCGGCAGCAGCAGTTCGGGCCGGGCCCGGTTCCCCCACGGGGGTACCGGGCCCGGCCCGTTCCCGTACCCGTCGGGTGCGGCACCGCTGCTGGGGCTCCGCCCCAGACCCCACGCCTCAAACGCCGGCGGGGCTGGATTGTGGCTGACCTCCGCTCGCGGGTGCAGGGCTATTCCAGCCCCGCCGGCGTTTGAGGCGCGGGGTACGGGGCGGAGCCCCGGTGCTTGAGCCCAAACGAGAGCGGCCCGTGCCTCCCCGGAGGGGGGAGGCACGGGCCGCTCGGGGTCTGGCTACGCCTTGCGGAGGCGGAAGGTCAGGCCGAGGGGCTCGTCCGTGAAGGGTTCGCCGTACGCGGCGTCGGCCTCGCCGGGGGCGAAGTCCGTGGACAGGACCTCGTCCGCGATGAGGGCCGCGTGGTCCGTCAGGGCCGTCACGACCTCCGGGTCCGAGGAGGACCAGCGCAGGGCGATCCGGTCCGCCACGTCGAGGCCGGAGTTCTTCCGGGCCTCCTGGATCAGGCGGATCGCGTCACGGGCCAGGCCCGCCAGCCGCAGCTCCGGGGTGATCTCCAGGTCCAGGGCCACCGTCGCGCCCGAGTCGGACGCCACCGACCAGCCCTCGCGCGGGGTCTCCGTGATGATGACCTCCTCCGGGGTGAGGGTGACCGGCTCGCCGTTCACCTCCACCGAGGCCTCGCCCGAGCGCAGCGCCAGCGACAGGGCCGCCGCGTCGGCCGCGGCCACCGCCTTCGCCACGTCCTGGACGCCCTTGCCGAAGCGCTTGCCCAGCGCGCGGAAATTGGCCTTGGCCGTGGTGTCCACCAGGGACCCGCCCACCTCGGAGAGCGAGGCCAGGGAGGAGACGTTCAGCTCCTCCGTGATCTGGGCCTGGAGCTCCGGCGACAGCGCGTCGAAGCCCACGGCGCCGACCAGGGCCCGGGAGAGGGGCTGGCGGGTCTTGACCCCGGATTCGGCACGCGTCGCCCGGCCCAGCTCCACGAGGCGGCGTACCAGCAGCATCTGCTGCGAGAGGGTCGGGTCCACCTGGGCGGTGTCCGGCTCCGGCCAGGAGGAGAGGTGCACCGACTCGGGGGCCCCGGGGGTCACCGGGACGACCATGTCCTGCCAGACCCGCTCCGTGATGAAGGGGGTGAGGGGGGCCAGCAGGCGGGTCACCGTCTCGACCACGTCGTGCAGCGTGCGCAGCGCGGCCGCGTCGCCCTGCCAGAAGCGGCGGCGCGAGCGGCGGACGTACCAGTTCGACAGGTCGTCCACGAAGGAGGAGAGCAGCTTGCCGGCGCGCTGGGTGTCGTACGCCTCCATCGCCTCGGTGACCTCGGCGGTGAGGGTGTGGAGCTCGGAGAGCAGCCAGCGGTCCAGGACCGTGCGGTCCGCCGGGGCCGGGTCGGCGGCGGAGGGCGCCCAGTTCGACGTACGGGCGTACAGCGCCTGGAAGGCGACCGTGTTCCAGTACGTGAGGAGGGTCTTGCGGACCACTTCCTGGATCGTGCCGTGGCCGACGCGGCGGGCCGCCCACGGGGAGCCGCCGGCGGCCATGAACCAGCGCACCGCGTCGGCGCCGTGCTGGTCCATGAGCGGGATCGGCTGGAGGATGTTGCCCAGGTGCTTGGACATCTTGCGGCCGTCCTCGGCGAGGATGTGGCCCAGGCAGACCACGTTCTCGTACGAGGACTTGTCGAAGACGAGGGTGCCGACCGCCATCAGCGTGTAGAACCAACCGCGGGTCTGGTCGATGGCCTCCGAGATGAACTGCGCCGGGTAGCGCTTCTCGAAGATCTCCTTGTTCTTGTACGGGTAGCCCCACTGCGCGAACGGCATCGAGCCCGAGTCGTACCAGGCGTCGATGACCTCCGGCACGCGGACGGCCTCCAGGGAGCAGCCCTCGTGGGTGCAGGTGAAGGTCACGTCGTCGATGTACGGGCGGTGCGGGTCCAGGCCGGACAGGTCGGTGCCCGTCAGCTCACTCAGCTCGGCGCGGGAGCCCACGCACGTGAGGTGGTTCTCCTCGCAGCGCCAGATCGGCAGCGGGGTGCCCCAGTAGCGGTTGCGGGACAGCGCCCAGTCGATGTTGTTGTTCAGCCAGTCGCCGAAGCGGCCCTGCTTGACGGAGTCCGGGAACCAGTTGGTCTTCTCGTTCTCCCGCAGCATCGCGTCCTTGACGGCGGTGGTGCGGATGTACCACGACGGCTGCGCGTAGTAGAGCAGCGCCGTGTGGCAGCGCCAGCAGTGCGGGTAGCTGTGCTCGTAGGCGATGTGCTTGAAGAGCAGGCCGCGGGCGTCGAGGTCGGCGGTCAGCTTCTCGTCGGCCTTCTTGAAGAAGATCCCGCCGACCAGCGGGACCTCCTCCTCGAAGGTGCCGTCGGGGCGGACCGGGTTCACGACGGGCAGGCCGTAGGCGCGGCAGACCGCGAGGTCGTCGGCGCCGAAGGCGGGGGACTGGTGGACCAGACCCGTACCGTCCTCGGTCGTGACGTACTCGGCGTTCACGACGTAGTGGGCCGGGGCGGGGAATTCGACCAGGGAGAACGGGCGCTCGTACGTCCAGCGCTCCATCTCCTTGCCCGTGTACGTCTCGCCGGTGGCCTCCCAGCCCTCGCCGAGGGCCTTCTCCAGCAGCGGCTGGGCGACGAGCAGCTTTTCGCTGCCGTCCGTGGCCACGACGTACGTGACGTCCGGGTGCGCGGCGACGGCCGTGTTGGACACCAGGGTCCAGGGGGTCGTCGTCCAGACCAGGAGCGCGGCCTGGCCGGCCAGCGGGCCGCCGGTCAGCGGGAAGCGGACGAAGACGGAGGGGTCGACGACCGTCTCGTAGCCCTGGGCCAGCTCGTGGTCGGAGAGGCCGGTGCCGCAGCGCGGGCACCAGGGGGCGACGCGGTGGTCCTGGGTGAGCAGGCCCTTGTTGAAGATCTCCTTCAGCGACCACCACACGGACTCGACGTACTCGGGGTCCATGGTCCGGTAGGCGTCGTCCAGGTCGACCCAGTAGCCCATCCGGGTCGTGAGCTCGGCGAACGCGTCGGTGTGGCGGGTCACGGACTCGCGGCACTTGGCGTTGAACTCGGCGATGCCGTACGCCTCGATGTCCTGCTTGCCGTTGAAGCCGAGCTCCTTCTCGACGGCGAGCTCGACGGGCAGGCCGTGGCAGTCCCAGCCGGCCTTGCGGGCCACGTGGTAGCCGCGCATGGTGCGGAACCGGGGGAAGACGTCCTTGAAGACGCGGGCCTCGATGTGGTGCGCGCCGGGCATGCCGTTCGCGGTCGGCGGGCCCTCGTAGAAGACCCACTCGGGGCGGCCCTCGGACTGCTCCAGGGTCTTGGCGAAGGTCTTGCTCTCGCGCCAGAAGTCGAGGACGGCGTGCTCGAGGGCGGGCAGGTCGACCTGGGCGGGGACCGGGCGGTACTGCGGCGGTGTGGTCATGAGGCTGAACTCTTCCTCCGGCGGGGTGTCACTTCCGTCCGGAGGGACGAGAGCCGACTGCTGCTCCCGCGGTACCACCCTCCTTGGCCGCCGGACGGATCCGGTGGCCCCCTCATTGGGGTGCGAAGCCGGTTCTACTCGCCGTACGGGGGTCCGTGCGGGCTTTCTTCCGGCGGCTCAGGGGTGATCCTTCACATCGCGCTCGCCCCCGGGCTCTCACCGTCCCCGGGTCGCTCCTGGCTGCGTCCGACGCTACTCGTCCCCGTCCATGCCTTTCGCTGGGCCCAGTGTACGGGGCCGGGGGGCGCGCGGCAGACCGGTTTACGGGCGCCCGCGCGGGGGGCGCGGGCGCGGCGTGGCGGAGGCCCGGCAGGGCCTTCCGAGTGCCCCGGACGGGCGTACGCGCCGGTACGGAGTCCCGTGGGGCGTGTGGGGCGTGTTACGGGGCCTCCGGATGGGCACAACGGATGCAGGTCGACCTCGATGGATGCGTGCCCCGTTGCCGCGGGGCTGGTGCCGATTTATCGTTCCGGCACGATTCGCGAGCAAAGATCACAGTATGTGAAGGGGCCGCGGCCATGGTGGCGAAGAAGACCGCCGGTACTGCCCGAGAGGCGCTGGCCGAAGCACCCGTGAAGAAGGCGCCGGCCAAGAGGGCGGACGCCGTCAAGGCGTCCGTCGCGAAGAAGGCGGTACCGGCGAAGAAAGCACCCGCGAAGAAGGCACCCGCGAAGAAGGCGGCGCCGGCGAAGAAGGCGGCGCCCGCGAAGAAGGCGGCACCGGCCAAGGACGCGGTGCCGGTCGAGGACGCGGTGCCGGTCAAGAAGGCGACCGTCAGGAAGACGGCGGCCAAGAAGGCGGCGGCCAAGAAGGCGCCGGCCAAGAAGACGGCGGCCGGGAAGGCGCCGGCCAAGAAGGCGCCGTCCGAGGGGGCGACCGCCGTCGAGAAGGCGACTGCCGTCGCGAAGCGGCAGGCCACGGCCAAACCGGCCGGGTCCGAGGGGGCGGCGCAGGCCGCGAAGGAGACGGGAGTCCGCACAGTGGTTGCCAAGAAGAGCACCGGTACGGCGAGGAAGACGGCTGCGGCCGCCACGAGCGGGCTGCCCAAGACGAGGGTCACGGCGGCCACCACGCCCGGTGAGCTCGCCGTACGGCCCGGGGAAGACCCCTGGACGCAGGAAGAGGTCGACGAGGCCCGCAGCGAGCTGACGAGTGAGGTGCTCAGACTCCGCGCCGAACTCGACGCCTCGGAGGTGGCCATCTCGGGCCTCATGCGGGACTCCGGCGATGGCGCGGGCGACGACCAGGCCGACACCGGCACCAAGAACATCACCCGCGAGTCCGAACTGGCCCTCGCGGCGAACGCCACCTCGATGCTGGAGCAGACCGAGCGGGCCCTGGAACGCCTGGAGGCGGGTACGTACGGCGTCTGTGAGAACTGCGGCAAGCCCATCGGAAAGGCCAGGATGCAGGCCTTCCCGCGGGCCACGCTGTGCGTGGACTGCAAGCAGAAGCAGGAGCGCCGGCACTGAGCGGCCTCCCCGGGGCCGCCCGGCCGTAATCAGGGAGGCGGGGGGCGGGCGGCGGGAGGGGTGCCTGACGTACCCTCGTGTCTCGTCAGGGTCCAGCAGGAGCCTGGTCCGAACCAGTTCGAGGGACTCACGTGGCAGAGGCGGAGCGCATCATCGGTACGCCGGACGTCGGGGACGACACCCAGCCCGAGCCCGCCGAGCCCAAGGGGCGCCGGCGGATCGTGGCCCTGCTCGTCGTGGCCGTCTTCGCGTACCTGCTGGATCTCGGCAGCAAGATGCTGGTCGTGGCCAAGCTGGAGCACCAGCCTCCGATCGAGATCATCGGCGACGTGCTGAGGTTCGAGGCGGTCCGCAACGCCGGAGCCGCATTCGGCTTCGGCGAGGCCTTCACGATCATCTTCACGTGCATCGCGGCCGTCGTGATCGTGGTCATCGTGCGGCTGGCGCGCAAGCTGTACAGCCTGCCGTGGGCGATCGCGCTGGGCCTGCTGCTCGGCGGTGCGCTGGGCAACCTGACCGACCGGATCTTCCGCTCGCCGGGGGTCTTCCGGGGTGCGGTCGTCGACTTCATCGCGCCGTCGCACTTCGCCGTGTTCAACCTCGCGGACTCGGCGATCGTGTGCGGCGGCATCCTGATCGTCCTGCTGTCCTTCCGGGGTCTGGACCCGGACGGGACCGTCCACAAGGACTGATCGCGGGAAAGCTCCTCTGCCGAGTCCTGCATACTCGACAGGTGAGTACGATTCCCGAGATCCGCACCCTGCCCGTTCCCGATGGCCTCGAGGGCGAGCGCGTCGACGCCGCCATCGCCCGTATGTTCGGGTTTTCCCGGACGAAGGCGGCCGACCTCGCGGCCGCGGGGAAGGTGTCGGTCGACGGCAGTGTCGTCGGGAAGTCCGAGCGCGTGCACGGTGGCGCCTGGCTCGAAGTAGAGATGCCCGCGCCGCCGCGGCCCGTGGAGGTCGTCGCCGAGCCCGTTCCCGGCATGGAGATCATCCATGACGACGACGACGTCGTGGTCATCATGAAGCCGGTGGGCGTCGCCGCCCACCCGAGCCCCGGCTGGACCGGCACCACCGTCATCGGCGGCCTCGCCGCCGCCGGCTACCGGATCTCCACCTCGGGCGCCTCCGAGCGCCAGGGCATCGTGCACCGCCTGGACGTCGGCACCTCCGGCCTGATGGCCGTCGCCAAGTCGGAGCGGGCGTACACCTCGCTGAAGAACCAGTTCCGCGAGCGGATCGTGGACAAGCGCTACCACGCGCTGGTGCAGGGCCACCCCGACCCGATGAGCGGCACCATCGACGCGCCGATCGGGCGGCACCCCAGCGCGGACTACAGGTGGGCCGTGACCCAGGACGGCAAGGACTCGGTCACCCACTACGACCTGATCGAGGCCTTCCGGGCCGCCTCGCTGCTGGACATCAAGCTGGAGACCGGGCGCACGCACCAGATCCGCGTGCACATGTCCGCGCACCGGCACCCGTGCGTCGGCGACCTGACGTACGGCGCCGATCCGACCGTCGCGAAGCGGCTGGGCCTGACCCGGCAGTGGCTGCACGCCGTGCGGCTGGGCTTCGAGCACCCGTCGGACGGCCAGTGGGTGGAGTTCGAGAGCAGCTACCCGGCGGACCTGCAGCACGCGCTGGACGTGATCCGGGCGGAGAGCGAGTGACGTCCGTCGGCTTCGAGGTCCGGGTGGTTTCCGGCGAGGCCGACATGACGGCGTGCCTCGCGGTGCGGACCGAGGTCTTCGTGGTCGAGCAGTGCGTACCGGAATCGATCGAGTACGACGCGTACGACGCGGACGCGCTGCACGTACTGGCCGTCGGGCCGGACGGGGAGCCGCTGGGCACCGGCCGGCTGCTGCACGGGCCCGCCGCGCTCGCCAAGACGGGGGCCGAGGGCGTCGGCTCGCTGGGGCGGCTGGCGGTGCGCAAGGCCGCGCGCGGGCTGGGCGTGGGCGCCGCGCTGGTCCGCGCGATCGAGGCGGAGGCCGCTCGGCTCGGCCTGGTGGCGGTGGACCTGGGGGCGCAGACGCACGCGCTCGGCTTCTACGAACGGCTCGGGTACGTGGCCCACGGCCCCGAATTCGAGGAAGCGGGCATCGCGCACCGCGCGATGCGGCGACCCCTGGCCTAGGGGGTGTCTGACGGAGGTCCGTGGTGAAGGAGCGGTGTCCGGTGCGTGCTCTCGGCGTGCCGGCCGGATGCCCGCGTACTGGACGTACG